>CALMIR010000117.1 GCA_937864265.1 uncultured Saprospirales bacterium
CAGAAAAATTAAGTTCCCGATTTTGTCCTTACCCTAGCGGGCTAAACGGTTCATTTTAAGTGTGTCTGCTAGGGTAAGGACTTTGATAAATTGGGAAGTAATTTTTTGCACACTACCAAATACCCAAATTTATGGAAAGCGCCTACTATTTATCGCCATTTGGCTGTTTTGAAATAAAAGGCAGTTGGCTTGGCATACGTTCCGTGAAAATGGTAAGTACTAGCCCTTGTCCAGTTGGCCCAATACCCGACGCCTTGAAAAATTGCATGATCCAGTTGGATGAGTATTTCAAGGGGGAACGTGCGAACTTTGATCTGCAATTGGACTTTAGTGGTGCGCCCGATTTCAACCAGGCCGTTTGGCAGGCATTGCTAGAAGTGCCGTTTGGCCATACGACCACCTACTCTCAAATAGCTGATAAAATTGGGCATCCCACGGCGGTGAGAGCCGTTGGCCTGGCCAATCGGAACAACCCCATTGCCATCATCGTCCCCTGCCACCGCTGTATCGCCAAAAATGGAGAACTGCAAGGCTATTTTTACGGGCTGGATATGAAACGCCGCTTACTGGAACTGGAAAACCCCATGAGTTTTGCCCGGCAAGGTAGTTTGTTTTAAGTTTTTAAGCCCTACCTTTAACCCCCGTGGAATACGATTTAACAGATGTTTCCTAAGAACAGCTATCTCCAAAATCAGCAATTGACGACATGCAAGACCACTTTGGCCTGGATTTTGCCCGGGCGCAGGATGAACTAGATGGTTTGGCTGCTTTTCGCGAACAATTCTTTTTCCCAAAGCACGGCGAAGGGGAAGGGCTTTATTTTTGCGGCAACTCCCTGGGGCTGCAGCCAAAAGGGATAGAAGCAGCCCTATTGCACGAACTGGATCAATGGAAAAAATACGCTGTGGAAGGCCATTTTAAAGGCGCCTTGCCCTGGATGTACTACCACCGTTTCCTGCAAGCTCAGAGCGCAGAATTGGTTGGCGCCCAGGAAAATGAAGTCGTTGTGATGAATACGCTGACCACCAACCTGCACTTGATGATGGTCTCCTTTTACCGCCCCACATCTTCCCGCTACAAAATCATCATGGAAGCAGGGGCTTTCCCTTCCGACCAATACGCCGTGGAAAGCCAGATAAAATACCACGGCCTGAAACCCGATTCAGCCATTATTGAAATAAAACCGAGAGCGGGCGAAGTCAACCTGCGAACAGAAGACATCGTACAAGCCATTGAGCAGGCAGGTGACTCGTTGGCCTTGGTGCTTTTTGGAGGCGTCAATTACTTCACGGGGCAATATTTTGAACTGCACCCAATAACAAGCGCAGCGCATCAGGTGGGTGCTTATGCCGGATTTGACCTGGCCCACACCGCCGGCAATATCCCCCTCCAATTGCACGATTGGGGTGTGGACTTTGCGGTTTGGTGCAGCTATAAATATTTGAATTCGGGGCCTGGTGGTCCTAGTGGGATTTTTGTACACGAACGACATGGGAATAATCCCGATTTGCCCCGCTTTGCAGGTTGGTGGGGGCACGACGAAGCAGCCCGCTTCCAAATGCGCAAAGGATTTAAGCCAATGCCAGGAGCTGCGGGTTGGCAGTTGAGCAATGCCCAGATTTTTAGCTTTGCCGCACATAAAGTAAGCCTCGATTTATTTGTTGCGGCAGGCATGCTCCGCTTGCGCGAAAAAAGTAAAAAGCTGACCGCCTTTTTGGAAAAACGCCTTCAGCAAATTAATACCGAAAAGCCTTTTTGCCACATCATCACACCCGCTGGCCCGGCTGCGCGGGGTTGTCAATTGTCGATCTACATTCCCGAAGACGGCGAAAAGTTGTATCAACATTTGACAGCAAATGGGGTGTTTTGCGATTGGCGGGCGGATAATTTGTTTGATGCTGGTACTGAAAAAGGGGCAGGCGTGATTCGCGTCGCTCCCGTACCCTTGTACAATACTTTTGAAGATGTATTTCATTTGACCGATTTAATAAGGCGGTATGCGATACATTGAGATGCGGCGTTTCTATAGTATGGAATAGAACTTTTAGTCATTACCTTTGTTTTGAATGCCAGGCAGAATGGCTTTTTTAAAATTATTTTTCTTATGAACCAAGGTCTTCCTTCACATAAATCTGTCCAGGTGTGGTTGCCTTTTTTGTTAGCACTCACTTTGGTGTTGGGCATGCTTATCGGAAACCGTTTGCCCTCCGCTAAAACGGATATCATCCCTCAAGGGCGCGACCTCAACATGAATGGATTGCCCGGACAAGGTAAAATAGAAGAAATTCTCCGATATATCGAAGCCAAATACGTGGACGAAGTAGATCGAGAAGCCTTGATGGAAGAAGTCATTTCAGAACTATTGGCCAGACTAGACCCCCATTCCAATTACATCACTGCCAGTCAGTTACAATTGGTTAACGAACAATTGGATGGCAATTTTACCGGCATTGGCATCGAGTTTATGATGATTGAAGACACCATTGTAGTAGTTGCACCATTAGCAGGAGGCCCTTCAGAAGCTGTTGGCATTTTAGCAAACGACAAAATTGTATCCATAGAAGATTCCATTATCGCCGGAGTACAGATGTCATCTGATGATATTGTGGACATGTTGAGGGGGGAAAAGGGCTCTAAAGTAAATATCGGCATCATTCGCGGTACGGAGAAAAAAGTTAGAAATTTTAGCATCACACGCGATGAAATTCCGATGCACAGCATTGATGTGGCTTATATGGTGGACGACAAAACAGGCTACATTAAAATCAACCGCTTCAGCGCTACCACCAATGAAGAATTTCTCAACAGCTTAAAAACCCTGGTTGAAGAAAAAGGCATGGAGGATTTGGTCATTGATTTGCGCCAAAATCCCGGTGGTTATTTGCAACAAGCGACCCAAATGCTGAACCAGCTATTCAAGGAAAAAGACAAACTACTTGTCTATACTGAAGGGAGAGCCGTCAATAAAAGCGAATACGAGTCCACCGGACGTGCCCTATTCAACGTACAGGATATTGTTGTGTTGATTGATGAAGGCTCTGCTTCTGCCAGTGAAATCTTGGCTGGCGCCATTCAGGATCAGGATCGCGGGATCATCGTAGGTCGGCGTTCCTTTGGAAAAGGATTGGTGCAAGAACAGTACAAGCTCCGCGACGGCTCTGCACTGCGCCTGACGGTAGCCCGGTACTATACCCCTTCCGGGCGCTCCATCCAAAAAGATTATAAACACACCCAAAATTACGACCAGGATATTGCAGAGCGATTTGCCTCCGGCGAACTGGAGCATATCGTCGATCAGAATAATCCTGATTCCGACGACACGACCAAGTATTACACCTCCGTAGGTCGAATCGTTTATGGCGGTGGTGGCATTTCGCCCGACTTTTTTGTACCCATCGACAGCATTCTGAAAAACGATTATTACCTGGAACTGCGCCTTTACTTACCAGAGTTTGTATTCAAATACGTCAATGATCATCGCTCAGCGCTTGATATGAGCTTGGAAGATTTTGCCCGCAAATTCCAGGTAAAAGACGGTGTTTTGGAAGAATTCATCCAGTTTGCGGAAGCGAAAGGTATAAAGCGGAAGGCCGGACAATTACAAATTGCCAAACCAGAAATCAAACGCCTACTAAAAGCGCGTATCGCCAAACTGCTTTATGATAATGAGGGTTTTTACACCATCTGGAATCAGGACGATGCTATGGTAAAAGAAGCGCTCAAACAACTTACCCAGCCTGCCCCCCTCACAGCAGAAGAGTGATTGTCAGCCCAGTTTGAGGAATCGACCACAGGGCAAAAAGCAGGGCTTTTCCCGCCCGGGCAGGGAGTATTCGATGGCTAGGTCAAAGCAAGGCTTTTCCCGCCCGGATGCCCGGTCGGACGGGAGTGCCTTCCCGCCCGGACGACCCCGGTCGGACGGGAGTGTTGAACCACACTCACACCCTCACACGACTCACACGGTTCATCCTCACCCAACTTCCGGAGTTAAGATTTGTGAGCAACGATTTACGAGTTCAGTCCGCATCCCCTTAGTGCCTTACTCCCTCAGTGTCCTTAGTGTTGCAAACCTCACCCACACCCTCACCTTCACCCTCACTCAATTTCTTCTTACTACCTTACTCCCTCAGTGTCCTTAGTGTTGCAAACCTCACCCTCACTCACACGACTCACCCTCACCCAACTTATTCCTCCGGCCTCAAATCAAACGCCCGCTGCAAAGCCCTTATATTCGGGTTAACAGACTCCATTTGAAGAAAAGTTTCTTTTGGGCTAAGGATGCGTTTTTTCTTAGGTACCTCTGTCGCTATTTTGCTTTTATCTATTTCAATAGTCATAGCGAGGTTCGGTGCTTGGAGTTTTTGACGCAAAAATTCCATTAAATTTAGTTCTTGACGAATGGTATTTTCAGCCAATGGCGAACCTACAATGGCTTCTATTCTTCCTTCCACAAACCTTAGTTCTACATTGCGCAGGTGCATTTTTATCGTCTCCTGCTCCAGGGTATCCATGTAGGCCTTCCAGGCCATTTGAATATTTTCCAGGCTCAACTCGCTTACTTCGCTCCCTTGTTGGAGCTGTTCCTCTGCCATAATATTTTGCAGCATACTACTCACGCTGCCCAGCTTGGCAATACTGTGCTTTTGAGGTTTTACCGACTCAGGCAGCTTACTTTTTTCAGCTTGTTCAAGCGGTTCAGACACCTGTTCCTGCTTTTGAAAAGGCAATTCCGGTGGCTCATTTGCGGTAAGCAGCGGCGCAACAGCAGCAGCTATGGGTTTAGAAGCCGGATTAGTGGCTACTTCGTTCAGTTCAGGCGTTTTTTTTTCCTGCTCAGGAACTTGGCGGCTGCGAAAAGCGCGATTGATATAGGCCATTTTTATCAGCGTCATCTCCACATGCAAGCGCTTGTTACGCGCCAGGCGATAACTCAAATCGCAATCATTGGCAATATTTAGCGCCGTCAGGATGAGTCGAGTAGGGGCAATGGCCGCTTGTTGCCGATAGCGTTCCTGTAAATTTTCGCTCACCTCCAGCAAAGAAAGTGTATCGGGGTCTTTACAAACCAATACTTGTCGCAAGTGTTCCGCCAGTCCGTTGATGAAAATATCCGGGTCAAAACCCTTGCGCATAATGGTATCAAAAAGCAATAGCAGCTTGCTGTGATCTTCACTTATAATGCTGTCAACCACTTGAAAATAGTAGTCGTAATCGAGAATGTTCAGGTTGTTGATCACATCCTCGTAAGTGATTTGATGGCCAGAGAAGGAAACGATGCGGTCAAAAATAGACAACGCATCCCTGAGCGCGCCATCTGCTTTTTGGGCAATGACATACAAGGCGTCTTTATCTGCTTTTATGTTTTCCTGTACGCAAATGGATTCCAGATGCGCTACCATGTCAGCGGGCTGAATGCGGCGAAAGTCAAATATCTGGCAGCGGGACAAGATGGTTGGAATGATCTTGTGCTTCTCGGTCGTAGCCAAAATAAACACGGCGTAAGGCGGCGGTTCTTCCAGCGTTTTCAAAAAAGCATTGAAAGCTTGCTGGGAGAGCATGTGCACCTCATCAATGATGAATATCTTGTACTTGCCTTGTTGAGGTTGAAATCGAACCTGCTCGATCAACGCGCGAATGTGTTCCACGCTGTTGTTCGAAGCTGCATCCAGCTCGATGGTATTGAATGAAGCGTTGACGTTGAATGCTTTACAAGATTCGCATTCATTGCAAGGCTCGTAGTCGGCGCTGATATTTTGGCAGTTGAGCACTTTGGCCAAAATGCGGGCGCAAGTGGTTTTTCCAACTCCGCGTGGGCCACAAAACAAAAAGGCATGCGCCAAATGATCGGTCTGTAGGGCATTTTTCAGGGTTTGGGACACGTGTTCTTGTCCCACCACATCTTCAAAGCGGTTGGGGCGATATTTCCTGGCCGATACAACGAAATGACTCATGTACCTTCTTTTTTTGTTCTTTGACAAGTCATGATAGAAAAGTTAAGATTTTTCCCACACGATTTGTCAAAGAAGGCTTTTTTTTCTGCAAGATAAAACGATTCTTTGAGCATGGCAATTTTTATTGTACTTAGTTTGATTTTTAAACTAAGTATAAATACCTTTGCTTTGCAAAAAACAAGCATGTTCCATGAGGATTTCCATTGCACAACTTAATTTCCATATCGGCAATTTTGAGGGCAACTTACAAAAAATGCTGGCTGCTATTGAAACAGCTAAAGCGGCTGACGCCGATCTGATTTGCTTCAGCGAGTTAGCTACCGTAGGCTATCCACCGCGCGATTTTCTGGAATTCGACGATTTCATCCACTTGGCAGAACAATCTATCGAAACCCTGGCCAAAGCCGCGCAGGGAGTTGCAGTAGTGGTGGGGTCGCCGAGCCGCAATCCAGTGTTGGAAGGCAAAGATTTATACAATTCCGCTTATTTCCTTTATGAGGGGCAGGTGCTTCATGTACAACATAAAACCCTGCTGCCTACCTACGATATATTTGACGAATACCGCTATTTTGAGCCTGCCAAAAGCTGGCAAGTGGTTGAATTTAAAGGCCGGCGCATTGCCCTGACCGTATGCGAAGACATTTGGAATATAGGCAACGAAAACCCCCTTTATACGGTGTGTCCGATGGACGAAATGAGGGATCAGCAACCCGATTTCATCCTCAACTTGTCCGCATCACCATTCAGCTATGTTCAGGCACAGACCCGCATTCAGGTGGTAAAAGCCAATGTGCTGCGCTACGGTATTCCTATGTTCTATGTCAACCATTGTGGCGCTCAAACAGAGATACTTTTTGACGGCGGCTCGCTAGTAGTTTCACCGGATGCCCTGGTTTTTGAAGAACTGCCTTATTTTGAGGAATGCGTTCGCACCTATGCATTGGAAGAGGTCATTCGTGGCGGAGTTGAACAAGAACAGCACAAAGACAAAATGCCCCTCATCCACGATGCACTGGTAATGGGTATTCGCAATTATTTCGGTAAGCTGGGGCTCAAAAAAGCCATTTTGGGCTTGTCGGGCGGTATCGATTCGGCGGTGACGGCGGTTTTGGCAGTGCGGGCACTAGGCGCTTCCAATGTACGGGTATTGCTACTGCCCTCGCAGTTTTCGTCCGATCATTCCATCCACGATGCCCGGCAGTTGGCACAAAACCTGGGCATTCAATACGACATTTTGCCCATTGAGAAAATTTATACCGCTTTTTCCCAGGTATTGGAGCCCCATTTCTGGGCACAGTCCTTCGATGTGACCGAGGAAAACCTGCAAGCCCGCATCCGTGGCAACTTGCTGATGGCTTTTTCCAATAAATTCGGCCACATATTGCTCAATACGTCCAATAAAAGCGAGATGGCCGTTGGCTATGGCACCCTTTATGGCGATATGTGCGGTGGCTTGTCGGTTATTGGCGATGTGTATAAAACGGAGGTTTTTGAATTGGCTCATTACATCAACAAAGACGGTGAAGTAATTCCCGAAAATACGATCAGCAAGCCGCCCTCTGCGGAGCTGCGCCCCAACCAAAAGGACACAGACAGCCTGCCACCCTATGAGGTGTTGGATAAAATTCTGCACGAATACATCGAAAAGCGAACCGACCCACAGGATATTATTGACATGGGTTATCATGAAAACCTGGTGCGCCGGGTACTGCGGCTGGTAAATATCAATGAGTTCAAGCGGCATCAGACCGCGCCGGTACTGCGGGTTTCTCCCAAGGCATTCGGCATGGGTCGGCGTATGCCTATTGTGGCGAAGTATTTGAATTAACCCAAGAGCTTGTTCGTCAGCATTACTCTTTGAGCGAGCACTTTGGCCAAATTGCGCCACAAAGCTGTGCGGTCGGCTTCTTTTTCCAACTTGGTTATGGCGGCTTCGCTGAATAACACGACTTCTGTATCGGGGCTGGCCGCAACCACCTGAGCCGTGCGCTTGCTGTTCAGGATGTAGGCAATTTCCCCAAAAATATCGCCTTCCCCCAACATCACCACCGTTTTATTTCCGATGACGACGTTGATCAGCCCTTTTCGGACAAAGCCAAAAGCCGTGCCACCGCTATTTTCCTGGATCAAGACCTCGCCTTCCCGGCAATTCATAATGAGCGCATTTTTCAGCATCATTTCTTTTCCGCTTTCGCTCAAACCTTCTGTAAGAACGTGGTGTCCGTCAAAATCCGATTCTTCATCCGAATAAAAAGCCGCGCCAGTACGCAATTCGCTGTGATCGCGCAACAAATCATAATACCATTGACAAACGGTCTGATAGCGGTCTAAGTCAACCCCGCGCAGCAAGGGCAAAACGGGGGAGTGGATGGCCGAAAGGTAATCCAGGTCAGGCAGACAAATCATAGGAATATGAAAGGTATGCTCATCCAGTTTTTTCAACCCACCGATAGGCCGCATGCCCACACGCTTGAAAATCGCATAGCGCTGCAAATCACAGGACATCAACATGGCATGCCCGCCGGCTTTCAAGATTTCTACAAAGCAATGGGCGAGCAGTAAAGATACGGCAGGCGCTGGCTTTTCGTAAGATGGATTTACACACAAGCAATCGGCGATCAACATTTTGTCTGATTGCCCCGAATAAAATAAGGTATAATCAAATTGTTGGATCGCAAAGTCGGCAGGGGCAGCTTCCCTCAGGTGCAGACACGCGACCAATTCACCACTGCGTGTATCCTGGCAGGCCACATAAAGTTGTTCTGGATAATCCGCATTAGCGGTTTTCTTTTTCAATTCCTGGCAAGCAACTATATCTTCCTCTGCGGTAGGAAAAAAGGCCCGGTGAACCCCTACCCAAAGGTCCCATTGCAGGGAAATATGTTCAAGTAGTCTATGCATGTTTTAAGGATTAAGATAAAGTGCGGCCTGGATCGTATGCGTTTTGAAACACGCTGTTGTGAGCGTGATTTGACTACTCCTTCTGCCGGGGAGACTACATCCTATCTGCCAACTCCATCCAACGCATCTCCTTTTCTTCCAGTTCCTCATTGACTTTGGCCAGCTCTTTGGATAAACTTTCAATTTTTGCCGTACTTAGGTCGCTGTCATTGAATTGCGCTGTGATGGCGTTTTTTTGCTCTTCGAGTTGCAGAATTTGTTTTTCCAGGCGCTTGAATTCCTTTTTTTCTTCCTGATTCAGGCCACCAGCCTGTTGCTTGGCTTCCTGCTTTTGGGACTGTTGATCGTTACGTTCTACCCTTCTTTGCGCTCGCTCTTGCTCTTTTTGGATATCGCGGTAATCGGAATAATTGCCATTGAAGTCGCGAATATGGCCGTTTCCTTCAAAAACAAATAAGTGATCGACCAGTTTATCCATAAAAAAACGGTCGTGGGACACGATGAGGATACAGCCTGGAAACTCCAGCAAAAACTCTTCCAGTACATTGAGCGTAATGATATCGAGGTCGTTGGTCGGCTCATCGAGGATGAGGAAGTTGGGGTTTTTCATTAAAATGGTGAGCAAGTAAAGCCGCCGCCTTTCCCCCCCACTCAACTGAGAAACATAAACCTGTTGCTGCTTGCGGCTAAACAAAAAGCGCTCGAGAATCTGGGCTGCAGTAAGTTTCATGCCCTTTTCGAGAGGGATGAATTCAGCGATATCCTGCACCACTTCTATCACGCGCTTGTCGTCTTTCAATTGGATGCCATCCTGCGAATAGTACCCGAAAATCGTGTTATCGCCAGGAACAATTTTTCCGGTATCAGGGCGCAAATGCTGGGTGAGCAATTCCAGGAAAGTCGATTTACCTACTCCGTTGGGGCCTAATATGCCTACTCGTTCGTGTTTTTTAAATTTATAAGAGAAGTCTTTCACAATAGCCCGGTCTCCAAAACTTTTGCTGATGTTGTGCGCTTCGAGGATTTTTTTGCCCAAGCGCTGCCCTTTGATGTCGATCTGGATTTCATCCTGGCTGCGTGTTTGGGACATTTTATCTTTTAGGTCTTCAAAAGCATCCACTCGGGATTTGGCCTTGGTGCCCCTGGCTTGTGGCATGCGATTGACCCAGTCGAGTTCTTTTTTGAACAGCTTGCGATTTTTTTCCCAGTCGATGCCCTCCTGTTCCCTGCGGTTGGCCTTTTTCTCCAAGAAATCGGCATAGCCGCCATTGTATTTGTAAACAATACCGGCATCCAGCTCTAAAATCTGATTGCACACCCGATCCAGAAAATAGCGATCGTGGGTGACCATAAAAAGGGTGATATTAGCTTGGCTGAGGTGCTCCTCCAGCCATTCGATCATGTCCAAATCGAGGTGGTTGGTCGGCTCATCGAGGATCAAAAATTCTGGTTCTTCGATAAGGAGTTTGGCCAGAGCCAGGCGTTTTTTCTGACCACCGGAGAGCGTCCTGACTTCCTTGTCTAGGTCGCCGATTTTAAATTTGGTCAGAATTTCGCGAATGCGGGCCTCAAAATCCCAGGCTTTCAGGTCGTCCATTTTGGCAATCGCGTGCTGCATATCGGCTGCCGCACTTTCAAACAGTAGCACCCGTTCGTAGCGCTTGATGGCTTGGATCATCGGGTTGTCGGAATCCAATACCGCTTCGATCAGCGTATGTGTGTCGATTAGATCGGGATCCTGCTCCAGGTAGCCAATTCGCACATCCCGGTGCACCCATACCTTGGCGGTTTCCCCTTCTGCCGGTTCCTTTCCGGCGATCACCCGCAGCAAGGTCGTTTTACCAGAGCCATTCTTAGCCACTAAGGCCACCTTTTGCCCTTTGTTAATCTGAAGTGAAATCTGGTTGAACAGCACTTTTTCACCGTAACTTTTAGACACATTCTCGAGCGACAGATAATTCACTGATTTGGAACTTTTTTTAGTCGCGCAAAATACGGCTATTTCTGCGAATCAGGTATCAGATAGGAATAAAATAGGAGCCAACCCGGCTATTAACTATCGAGTTGGCTCTTGTAAAGGGAAAATCAAGCAATAATACAAAGACTGCTTTTTACAAGCAGTATTCATTAGCCTCTACCATAACAGCGGCAATGGTACGGCGGTCTTGTTTGACATTAGTCGGCGGATACTTGGTAAACCGCTTCAAGCCCATGAGCAGGGTACGCAACAGATCGCCTTGGGCAAAGGATACCAATGCATCCGTTGCATTTTTATGAATGCGATCGTTGGCATCCGTGAAGAATACCCTCAAAATGGCATCATATACTTCCTGCTGGGCGGGTTTATCCAATAAATCGGCCAATTTCTCTACCCGCAACAAGAGCGACTCCGCTAACAACACGTCTAGCATGATGTCCGCTATGTTCATCACCACTTCTTGCTCTTCTTTCAGGTTGAGCTGACCGTCCATTTGGAGCTTGGCCGCTGCGCCAGCTACCATCAGGAAAGCCTTTTTGAAATTTTTGATGGCTTGCTTTTCTGCGGCATACGCGCCTGAAAGTTGTTCCATCATCGGCATGGATGCCAGTTCTTTTTGCACATTCCAAGCTGGCCCTACAATATCCAAATCGCCCTTCATGGCCCGGCGCAACATCATATCCACCGATAACAAACGGTTAATTTCGTTGGTGCCTTCGTATATGCGGTTGATGCGCGCATCCCGATACGCTCTGGCAGCAGTGCCTTCTTCCGAATAGCCCATTCCGCCGTGAATTTGTACGGTTTCATCCACAACAAAATCGAGTGTTTCAGAACCGGCCACTTTCAGTAAGGCGCATTCTATGGCGTATTCTTCCGCCGACATCAGCTTAGCTTCCGCAAATGAGATGCCTTTTTCTTTCAGAGATTGGTTTTTCAATTCAATGAGGTTGGAAACCCGGTACATGGCACTTTCAGTGGCAAAAACCCGGATAGCTTGCTCCGCTATCTTATGACGGATGGCTCCAAAATTGGAGATGGGCTGCTTGAATTGGATGCGCTCGTTGGCGTAGCGTATGCCGATACTGATGCTTTCTTTAGCTCCCCCATTGCTCAAGGCGCACAGCTTGAAGCGGCCTATATTTAAGGCATTGAAAGCTATCAAATGGCCTTTGCCTATTTCACCCAGCACATTTTCTACGGGTACTTTCACGTTCTCAAAAAATACCTGACGGGTAGAAGAACCTTTGATTCCCAATTTCTTTTCCTCTGCCCCCAAGGTAAGACCCTCCGAATCGCGCTCTACGATGAAACCCGTAAAATGGGCGCCTTCTATTTTGGCAAAAACGATGAAAATATCGGCGAATCCGGCATTGGATATCCACATTTTCTGGCCATTCAGGATGTAGTATTTGCCGTCTTCCGACAAATCGGCGCGGGTTTTAGCAGCCAAGGCGTCAGAACCAGAGCCTGGCTCGGTCAAACAATAAGCCGCTACCAATTCAGCACTGATGAGCCGGGTCAGGTATTTTTCCTTTTGCGCTTCATTGCCAAAGTACAAGATAGGCAACATACCAATTCCCGTTTGTACCGCGAAGGTGACCGTAAAAGCACCCGCAGGGCCTAAGGTATCACAAATCAGGGTATTGGTATTGGTATCTAGTTCCAAACCGCCGTACACTTCTGGCATGTGCGATCCCAACAAACCCAGTTCTGCCATTTTACGCAGCTTCTGAACGGCTACCCCTTCTTGCTGCTGTTCGATCGCTTCGTAATCGGCGAAAATGTCCTGCTCCAAAAAGTCGCGAACCGTATCGCGGATCATTCCTTGTTCTTCGTTGAGTTCTTCCGGTATAAATGTGTCCTCCACTTGGGCGTCTTTGATGATAAACTCCCCACCCCGGAGTACCTGTCCTTTTACCATAGTAGCTTCCATATTCCAGTAATTTTATTGGGCAATGATTAATTTTAGCGAATTTTCGCTTCAAAAATACAGGCTTTTTTGGAAAAAGTAAAGGGCCAGGCAATTTTTTTGCGAATTTTCGCTAAAAATATATAGTGGTTGTTAATGGCCGGAAAACATACTACAGGAAGGCTATATAAATTACTGGTGCTTTGCTGCTAAGCAGTTTGATTGTACGATGGTATATAATATGGCCAGACATACAGACAGGGCTTAAAAAAGCCCTGTCTGTATGACCTTGTCCGTAACGATATGCTACATCAATGATGCGCCGGCTACTTCGAGTAACTTTTTGGTCGCTTTGATGCCTTCAGCTTCGCTGAGTTTACTACCCTCGTATTCTATGCCGATATAGCCCGTATAGCCAGCATTTTTCACCAAATTGAGCATGCGCACGTAATCAATATTCATTTCCATGCCTTGTTGGTCAAATACATTGGATTTGGCACTGACCGCTTTCGCAAAAGGCATCAATTCTTCCACCCCCTTGTAGCGGTCGTACTCTTCCAGACAGCCCGCTTCGCCATAGGTCATGCAAAAGTTGCCGAAATCGGGCAGCGTACCCACATTGGGTTTGTTGACATTTTTCATGATGCCCGACAGCCACTCGCCATTGGAGGAATAGCCGCCGTGGTTTTCAACAATCACATTCAGCCCCATGGGCGCTGCATAATCGCCCAAAGCGCTCAGACTTTTTGTGGCGCCTTCCGCTACGGCTTCCGGAGTGCCCTCACCGCCTGCATTTACTCGAATGGAATGACAACCCAAAAACTGCGCAGCATTCAACCATTTCAGGTGATTTTGGACGGCGGTTTGGCGGGCTTGTTCGTCGGTATCGCCCAGGTTACCTTCTCCATCAATCATAATGAGCAGGCTTTTTACCCCATTGTCTTCCGCCCTTTTCTTCATCTCCGACAGGTAGGTTTTGTTTTCGGCTTCGTTGCGGAAAAACTGATTCACATATTCTACCGCATCTATACCAAATTCATTTTTTGCCTTAGCGGCAAAATCGAGGTTGTCCAATTCCCCCGCAAACAGGGTGCGGTGCAAAGACCATTGAGCCAATGAAATTTTAAAAAATAAATTGCTCGCGCTATCGGCGCCTTGCTCGGCTTCCTGGCTTTTATCCGCAGCACCTTGGTTGCCGCAGGCAGAAAGTCCATA
Organism: uncultured Saprospirales bacterium; assembly: GCA_937864265.1. Taxonomy (GTDB): domain Bacteria; phylum Bacteroidota; class Bacteroidia; order Chitinophagales; family Saprospiraceae; genus CALMIR01. The sequence goes on from CALMIR010000117.1 coordinate 13,958, forward strand.
AAGAGAAAATCCGGCTGCAATCAGCCCCGTTTGCTTGATAAATAAGCGTCTGTCTTGATTCATGCTTTTTTTATGGGCAAGATAAAAAAAAATATATTTTCATGCTTTGGCAATTTTTTCGGGAACGGCTTCCAGCCATAAGAATGGACAAACAAACCCATTTTCAAGGCATTTAAGAAAACTTCAGCGGATCACCCCAAATGGTATGACTTCAGCAGGTCACTTCGAGTGCCCTGCTGAATTGGGCTAAAGTTACGGGGGCACTCTAAAGTGACCCCGTAACAGGGGGCAAAAAGCACCAGTCAGATTTTCCATTTTTCTTCAGGCAAACTTGTCCATCCAGCTTTTCTTTTGAGTGTGCTACAAATTAGTGGTATTTAGATATAAAATCGGGAGCATGATAAA
>CALMIR010000118.1 GCA_937864265.1 uncultured Saprospirales bacterium
GCGGGGTACATCATTGATCGGAAATCCAGAAGTTGGGTGAGGGTGAGTGCGTGGTATTTCGTAAATCGTACATCCTTGTTCGTTGATCATAATTCAGATGTACGATATATGATCAACCGCACTTGGCTCATTTTATATGGGTCGGACGGGGACAGGAATGAACAATTTTTAAGGTTTTTAGTAGGAAAAGAGTGAGGCTGAGTTGGGTGAGGGGTGTGAGCATGACTAAGCTCCAAGAAACAAAAAACCAACTGTCGGCTCTTTGAAAGCAAGCAGTTGGTTTTTACTACCACATTTTCTGTTTCTTGAGGTCTATGCTACACCTACAGAAAATCTCCCATCATTTTGTGTGTTTCTCAAGCAATGTCAGTGCCCTCCTGCTGATGCGATTGGATAACATGTTCCTACTCGTTTTCGAATACTGAAGCTTATGTGTTTGGATTGTATGCTCATTAGACGATAGGCAGCAATTGGGGTCACACTTTTTTAAATAAAAAATGCTTCTTGTGAGGCTGTTCATTTTAAGTGTGTGTGTTAGGGTAAGGACTTTGATCAATCGGGAAGTCATTTTTTGCACACTACTAAATCCCCCTTGCGTGGAAAAAGATTTGTCAAATTGGTAATAAATTACCGAGCTTTGGAGTTGAAATCCTTAACCATTCCAACATGTGTCACCAAATCTATCTGGCAACTCAGACTCCGCTTTCGCTGAACACCGAACACTTTGAAGTCAAGCGATTGAAAATAAATTTATTGGAAAATGACCATCCCGGATGGGAAGGGTTGCGGTCTAAATTCAGCCTGCCTTTTATCTACAATATCAATTCTTCTTTAGACTGCTCTTGCCGCCTGCACTACCAGCCGCCGTTTGACACAGAAGAGGAAGTAAAACCGGATGAAGAACAAATGGCTGATATTGATGAATGGTGCAATTTGTTGCTTATGGAATGTGCCAAACATGCCGTTGAGGTGTATTCCTGCTGGGAACATGATGAAGCCTTGCCAATGTTGGAGCAAATCACTTTTGATGTTACACAATTGTCGAATGAAGGAGTGTTTTTGCCGACACAAGAAAGGCGTTTTATTAGCCTTGCTTATGAGGCAGTTGAAACGGAGAACGTACACTTTATGAATGTGGATCTGGATATCAGGGCTTCGTCCGATCCGCAACTATTGATGGATCACTTTAAAAACTGGGTACCCTTGGTATTGCCTGCTGATACCGGCTCGCCTTTTGTGCGCTTTGAATTGGATGAGCCATATCCAGATGCCGAATCAACGATTTTGGCATTTTGCGGCGATTTGGAAATAATGCCAGAGCATATCGCCCATTTTTGGGAGCAATGCCCGGAAAGATGTTTGGATATCGGCTATTATAGCGGTAATGAGGGACAGGTATTAACCAATCGTTTTGCACCAGCAACCCTAGAGAAAATCGCCCGCTTTTTTACGCAATTGGTCATTACCATTTACCCGCTGCCTTTGGGTGAGGAAGACGCACTCAATTGATGGCAAAGTCCTCGATCAGTAGGCGCCGATGGGGATGTTGAAAGGCTAATACAATCTGGCTTTTAGGGATGCCTAATTCTACCATCCACATGGCGATGCGCAAATCTGTTCCATCGTGTTGGAGCCAAACTTTAGCATCCGGTTTTACATCAATATGCACAAAGGGGAGGTATTCACGTAGGTCGCCCTGCCAGCCAACGGAAAAAAGAATATAATGTCCTCTTTCATCATCCATGATCAGTTGTGTCTCCGTTGTATCATCTGAAGGAGTCATGGCGGCAATTTCTTGTATAATTTCTCGAACAATGTTTTTGTGTTTTATTAATAGTTGATCCATTGTTCAATTTTTGGTTTATATTCATTGAATACCAATAGATTGACATTATAGTGCTTTGTCAATTCTATGAAAAAATGATCTTCAAAGAAGTTCTGGAAAAATTTAGCAGGCACAGCTAAATAAAGCATTCTTTGTTCTTCCTTTTTTCTTAACGCAAATAGGTAGAGTAGGAATTGCCCTAGAGCATCTTCAAATTGATCCAAAATCAGAGGCCCCAAGGAAACTCTTAATTTCAACTGCAATTTTAAGCTCTTTTTTTTCAGCGGCAATCAATTCTGCTCCTAAGTCAATATAACCTTTTCTGCGGCCTACCATGATTTTAAAAGGATCATGAGTGATTACCCATCCATCCGACTCCAATGCTTCTCGAACAATATGATGGTATTTGCCTTTCGCCATTTTTCTACATATATGGTTTACAAATTTACAGTATTTTTCTAAAAATAGCCACAGGTCTCCAGCAAAATGGGCGACCAGAGACCTGTGATGGGAAAACGGATTACTTCCTACACCCACATTGCGCAGGCATCCAACTTTGGGTATCCGTCATCAAAGGCCAGGCGTTGCCGCTGCCTTCCAGTTCAAAGTAAAAAGGTGCTCGTTTTTTTGGATGGTTCCCGATTTCATCCATCGTTTCGGCGTCGTACAAGCGACCATTGATCATCGTGTAGCATACTTGCTCGGAGTAGCGGATGTCCTCCAGCGGATTCTTATCCAAAACAATCAGGTCAGCCAGCTTGCCAGCTTTGAGCGACCCAATTTGTTGATCCATGCCCAAGTAAATAGCGCCGTTGAGGGTGGCGCACTTCAAAGCCTGGTGATTGCTCATGCCGCCTTGTTGCAGCATCCAAAGCTCCCAATGAGCGCCGAGGCCCTGCAATTGTCCGTGAGCGCCAAGATTGATATTGACCCCTTCTGCTTGGAGCTTGTTCAGCGATTGAGAGGTCAGGATATGGCCATTGGTGTATTCCGATTCTGGCAGCATGGTACGGTGCCTGGCTCGCGCATCAATCAGCGGGCGGGGCGTAAAGCGCAGCAAGCGCTCCTTTTCCCATACATTGGTGTGCTGGTACCAATAATATTCACCGTTTACACTGCCGTAATTGACAATCAGCGTGGGGGTATTGTGTGTTTTGGTTTGCGCCCAAAATTGGATCACGTCATCGTACAAGGGCGCAACAGGGATATTGTGCTCGATGCCTGTATGCCCGTCAGCCACCATGCTCATGTTGTGGTAAAAGAAAGAACCACCCTCCGGTACCACTAAAATGCCCAACTCTCTGGCAGCTTGTAGTACCTGCTGGCGTTGCTCGCGGCGGGGCTGGTTGTAACTCTTAACCGAAAAAGCACCGTAGGCTTTGGTACGCCGAATGGCTGAACGCGCATCGTCCAGACTATTGATCACCGCTTTGAAATCGCCATCAGCACCATACAAAATGGTTCCGGTAGAGTAGAGGCGAGGGCCTACCATTTGCCCGGCTTTAATCATCTCGGAATGGGAAAATATCATTTCCGAATTAGAGGAAGGGTCGTGGGCCGTAGTCACACCATAGGCCAAATTGGCGTAGTAGTACCAGTTGCGCTGCGGGCTAAGACCGTATCGGAAATCGCCTAGGTGGCCGTGCACGTCAATCAAACCGGGCATAATGGTTTTTCCGCTGCAATCTATCACTTGTGCGTTGCGTGGAATGTTGATGGATGAACCGAGCGCTTTTATAACATTCCCTTCAATGACGATACTGCCGTTTTCGATCACCTCGTCGCCCTCCATGGTAATGATACGGGCATTGGTCAGGGCAATTACTCCGCTCGGGCGATCGGATTGGAGTTTTAAATCAATCAACAAGCCGGTGGTGTCCAATGGTGGGATGCTATCCACCGCGCCTTCCAGGAATAGGAATCTTTCTGTCAGTACATCCGAAAAGTACTCGTTGCCAAGCGTCCAGAACAATTTTTTGCTGTCCGCCGACCAGTGGATGTTGATACCGGCGTCTTTTGCTACTTGAGCTACCGGAATAGCCTTGGTGGTGGCAGACAAGCCAATGGGTTGGCCAGCGAGGGGCATGGGTGCTACATAGACCTTGTACAGTTCTGACCAAGCCACCCATTTGTTATCGGGGCTGGGTACAAATTGCTGAGCATTGAGGCCGTCGAACAACTTGCGTTCATCGCTGCCGTCTGCCTTGATGCTGTAATAGGATTTGGTCAAACTACCGAATAGGTATCCTCCGGTTTGGAAAAAAATGCGCTGCCCATCGGCGCTGAAAACGGGGTACTCGCCTTTAGGGGTGATCAATTTGGCCTCGCCGCCATTGGCAGGCATCGTATAAATGCCGGGCTCTTTGCAAAAGGCGTAACCCTGATGGATGTTGCCATCTTCTTTGTGGTAAACGATGGTTTTGCCGTCGGGCGAAAATTGAGGCGTGCGGTAAATGGCCTTTTCGGACGTGATTTTGCGGCGTTCGCCAGTACTCAAATTCATGCGCCAGATAGCGCCCATATCCACATCGTTCCAAGTGACAAATAGGATCTCTTTTCCATCTTGGGAAAAAGCTGGCTCAAATTCAAAGTCGGTGCTATTGTTCAGCCGGCTTGGTTTTCCCTTGGGCAGTGGCATTTTCCAAAGATAACCTGCGGCATTGAACAACAGGGTTTTTTCATCCGGTGAAGTTACAGCGTGGCGGATGACGTGCACTTGAAACTCCTCCTCAAAAGCCGGATTTTCGAAGTGGATGGTTTCCTGAAAGCGGTGATTGGCCTTTGCGGTAAAAGGGATTTCCGTTTTTTGACCATTTTGAACATCAATTTTCCAGATTTTGCCTTGTGCCCAGAGTACGATGTGGCGATCGTCGGGCATCCAGTCAAATCCCGGATAAACCCCAAAAATGGCCCAGGCCTCCTGTTGGTCTTTGCTTAGTTCGTCAAAAATGGGGAAGTTTTGTCCGCTGCCCAAATCGTGTAGGAACAACACACTTTTTTCGCGAACGCGGCGCACAAAGGCCAGTTTTTTCCCATCATTAGATACCTGAGGACGGCAGGCACCGCCCGCGCCAGCAATCAAGTTGCTGGATTCGCCTTTTTGGAAATCGTATTGTTTGATGATATAAATTTGGCTGTTGGGGTCTTTGTTGTACTGGAAAAAGCCGCCAGGATACATGTCTTCGCTAAAATAGACGTAGCGCCCGTCTGGTGAAACACAAGGTTCGTTGACATCTTGTTGGTCGTTTTTCCGTTTGGTGAGTTGGATGCCTTCGCCGCCGCTGATGTGGTACATCCATATTTCGCCAGCGCCCAAAGAACGCTGAGAGGTAAAGTGCTTTCTGGCAACGAAATACTGGCCGTCGGGCATCCACGCGGGGTTATTGAGCAAGCGAAAGCTTTCCTTGGTGACTTGCCGGGCATTTTGCCCATCCTGATCCATGATCCAAATATTATCTCCACCCCCGGCATCGCTGGTGAACAGTATCTTTTTTCCATCAGGACTAAAGCGCGGTTGCACCTCCCAGGCCAGGCCTTGCCGCAATAATTTAGCCTCACCGCCAGCAATAGGCAAGCTATAAATGTCGCCCAATAGGTCAAAAACCAGGGTTTTTCCATCGGGACTGACATCCAGATTCATCCAAGTACCTTCTTGAAAAGCCAGTTCTACTGATTGGTGTGTACCTTCCGGGTTATTGACGTCCCATTTTTTTTCTTCTTTTTTATCTTGAGCCCCAAGCAGGCTACTAAAAAGACAGCAACTTAAAAACAGTATCGTTTTTCTTGACATTTTAAATGTATTTTTGTGTAAGGAAATTTGTATAAGTTTCGTTTGTAAATTGCACAAAAACCCAAAGATATGGTAAAAGAAGATTTTTGCGTATTTCTGGATGCCGGACACGGCAGTCTGGATAAAAATGGCAACTATGTGACGGCCCCAAGTAAACAATTTGAACACGCCAAAGGGACTTTCCACAAAGGGAAGTGGTTTTTTGAAGGCGTTTGGAATCGAGTGTTGACGAACCGGGTAGCAGCCAAATTGAATAATCTAGGGATCGCCAACATCATCGTTAGCCACGAATATGTGGATATTTCCCTAGAGTACAGGGTGGACATGGCCAATTGGTACCACAAAAATTTCAAAAACGGCTTATATATTTCCAACCATTCCAATGCGGGCGGCGGGTCGGCACGTGGCTTTGAAGTTTATACCACGCCTGGTAAAACGGCCTCGGATGAGGTAGCTGAAATGCATTGGAATAACGTTAAGGATCTTTTGGGCAATCGCATCGCATATCGGCCAGACGGCTCAGATAGTGACAACGACCGGGAGGCCAATTTTTATGTCTTAAAGCGAACGGCGATGCCAGCTATCTTAGTGGAACACCTGTTTTTCGACAATTTTGAAGATGCATCCTTGTTGATGGATGACGAAATTGTGGAACGTTTTGCGGAGGCGCAGGTGAGGACGGTGATTCAGTATATGAAAAAGTAGGGCGGGCATCAGCGTAGGACGGATACTAGGATAAGAATAAATGGGGATCGATTAGGTCTTGATCGGAAGCCCATAAAGCTGTATCTTTGTATCTTAACCCGTTTTCAC
>CALMIR010000119.1 GCA_937864265.1 uncultured Saprospirales bacterium
TTAGTAGTATGCAAAAAATTACTTCCCGATTGATCAAAGTCCTTACCCTAGCGGTCACACTTAAAATGAACCGTTTAGCCCGCTAGGATAAGGACAAATCGGAAAGTTTAATTTTTCTGCGTTAGTAGTATGCAAAAAATTACTTCCCGATTGATCAAAGTCCTTACCCTAGCGGTCACACTTAAAATGAACCGTTTAGTCCGCTAGGATAAGGACAAATCGGAAAGTTTAATTTTTCTGCGTTACTAAGAAAACAAATAATCTGCAAGTTTCAAATAAATAGATGAAAAGTCAACATTGGTACATCATTGTCAATCCTCGCGCAGGCAACTGGGCCGTCCAAAACAGTTGGTCTAAACTGGAAAAGCTGATTCGCACCTACCTGTCGGTTGCTGAATTTGTTTTTACAGATGGGCCCCAACATGCCATTCAACTTTCCAAAACAGCCGTTGAAAATGGGTATAAAAAAATCATGGCTATTGGCGGAGATGGTACGGGTCACGAAGTAGCCAACGGCATTTTGGGTCAATCTCAATTTCCTTCATCCAGCATCGTTTTAGCTTTGCTCCCCATTGGTACTGGCAATGATTGGATCAAATCGCATCTTCCAAGCCTCCAAGCGGAAAAGGTTCTGAAGGCCATCAAGACTGAACAAACTTGTTTGCAAGACGTTGGAAAGGTGCAATACCTTTCTGATGGCGTTGCCCAGGAACGCTTTTTCATCAATGTGGCTGGCCTGGCTTACGATGGTTATATTGGTAAAAAAGTGGCTGAGGCAAATGCCAGAAAAGGAAAACTAGCCTATTTGTGGCAAGTGTTCCACTCTTTGATGGAATACGATTTGCGAAAAGCGCGAGTCACTCTAGGCAAGCAGGTTGTTGAAGACTATTTTTACACCATCAATGCAGGTATTTGTCGCTATTCTGGTGGAGGCATGCAATTGGTACCCCATGCTGTTTTGGATGACGGTTTATTGGCCATTACTTTAGCCGGTGCTTTGAAGAAATGGGAAGTATTATTGCAAACGCCTAAATTCTATAACGGGCAAATTGGCAGGCATCAAAAAGTTACGCTCTTACAGTCCGCTCATGTAAAAATTGAAGCTATCCCCGGTCAAAAACCAACCTTGTTGGAAGCCGACGGCGAATTTTTAGGGGAAACGCCTGTTAGTATTTCTATTCTCAAAAATGCCTTGCAGGTAATTTGCCATCGAGAGTGACTTTGTACTTTAGCCAGGGTCTAAAAGTGGATCACCAAATCAAAATATCCTAATCACTAAACTGAAAAATATGAAAATCTATCTTTCTCTTTTGTTAAGCTTTTTATTATCAGGCTTTCAACTTGTACAGGCTCAGGTCAAGGAGGGCAACCATTCGATGAGCCAGGGTGCTCAAAATGCCCTGTCCCTGGAAATTCCCAATACGAATGCCAAATTGGTATCCGATGTACTCAAAGACTTCCTCAAGGATTCTTACAAAATTAAAGCCAAATTCGATAAAAAAACAGACGAGTGGTTCGGCGATGATGCAGAAATTTCTGCTATTGGGCAAGGCAATACTTTCGACTTGTATGCTATGGTGGAAGAAAAAGGGGAGAATACCACCGTTTACTTTTGGTACAACTTGGGCGGAGCCTATTTGAATTCAAAAGACCACCCGGATCGCTATCCAGAAGCTGAAAAAATGCTCATGCAACTCGGCATTGAAGTAGCTAAGGCCAATGTACGCATCGAACTGGAAAACGAACAGAAAAACCTGAAAGGCCTGGAAAGAGAACTAGATCAACTGAAATCTTCCAAAGAAAAGTCGCAAAAAGAAATTGAGCGTGCCCAGCAAGCCATCAAAGATGCTGAAGCGGCTATTGCCCAAAACGAAAAAGACCAGGAAGCGATGAACAAACGCATCGAAGAACAAATGGACTTAATCAAAAAAATTGAAAAGCGGCTGAACGATTTGTAAGCACGCGCTTTCAGTAGTTTCATCCAGCAAACCTGTCAATTTTATCCAGTTAAGTTGACAGGTTTGTGTATTTATGGGACGACCCGGGCATGATTTTCTAAACTTATTCGAGCGAGGGTCTGATTTTTGACGTATCTTTGGGTGGACACAGTAAACGCTTATGAAAGCAGTGATTCCAGTTGCAGGGGCTGGTGCCAGATTGAGACCCCTCACTTATACACAACCTAAGCCCCTCATACCTGTCGCCGGTAAGCCGATTATTTCTTTTATCATCGATCAATTGGTGGAAGTCGGTATCAGTGATTTTGTTTTGGTCATTGGATACCTCGGTGAAAAGATCAAAGACTATGTGGACAGGACTTACCCGGAACTAAACATTACCTACATCAAACAGGAAGTGAGGCTAGGTTCAGGACATGCCATATGGATGGCCAGAGAGGAGCTTCGACTGGCCGAAGAAGTATTTATTTTTTTTGGTGATGTCATTGTTGATGCCGATTTTCATAAGATCATAGCTATTCCTGAGTCATGCCTAGGGGTGAAACAAGTGCGAAATCCGCGCGAATACGGCGTTGTAGAATACGATGAAGAAGGCCGCGTCCTTCGAGTGGTAGAGAAGCCCAAAATCCCCAAGTCCAATATGGCGATGGTCGGCTTTTATAAAATCAAAGAAGTAAATGGCCTATTGGATGCCCTGGATTTCAACATCCGACACAACATCCGCTCAAACGGCGAATTCCCGCTCACCGATGCGCTGATGCGCATGATCGAATCTGGCATCTGCTTTTCTACCTTTTCTGTGGACAATTGGTTCAACTGCGGAAAAAAGGAAGTGCTGTTGGAGACCAACGCCAGTTTTCTGGATCGGGCAGGCTATGCTTCTAACGAATTGCCACCTTTTGAAAATTCCATCATCATCCATCCAGTTAGCATCGGCAAAAACTGCAAGATCACCAACTCCATTATAGGCCCCCATGTCACCATTGGAGAAAATGCCAAGATTAACCGGGCTATTCTGAAAGATTCCATCATCGGCAATTATGCGCATATACAGGAAGTGGTATTGCAGCGATCAGTCGTAGGCAACGATACGGCCATCACAGGCTCCCGCCAAAGCCTGAATATAGGGGACAATACGGAAATTGATTTTAGCTTGCCAGGATAGTAAGAAGATAGGCGCGCGGATTGGGAACGCGGATTGGGCGGATGGGACTGATTTGCGCGGATATAGGCTCAAGCCCAGGCACTCCAGCGGAGTGTTATCCTTGTTGCCCAAATATAGCCCAGCCAGCGCGCTCCAGCGGAGCGCTATCTCCTGGAAAATGCTATCCGTGTTCATCCGCTATTCGAGATTCCTTGACAATTCTTATGATTTGAAGCAAAAGACTTAACGAAAATTGTCAAAGAACGTTATTTGAATACTTCACCTAACGAAAAAGTAATATCGAGTACCTCATCGTGAAGCGTTTCGCTAGCGCGGAAAATAGCGTAGTCGTCGGGGCTGGAAAAGACATAAATATTGGACAGCGAAGGCAGCACAATCCAACAGGACTTTACCCCATGTGCAAAATAGCTGGATGCTTTGGTAGTGAGTTCCGCTAAACTCTGGCTGGGCGACAGGATTTCGATGACACCAAGCGGCGGCTCTTTCATAGAGATGATGTCTTGTTTCATATCAAGCTCCATTTTAGGAAAAATGGAAATATCAGGAACTGATGGCCAATCTGAGAGGTCTATGCTTAGTTCGGAAGCAAGGCGATATTTTTTCCGAAAAGGTGCCAACTCTATAATCAAGTTGGCTTGGATAGCACCGTGGTTGAGTGATGGCATAGGCTTGTTTCTTTCTAGTTCATAGGAAGATATTTCATCTGTAGCTATGGTAGGATTAGCGAAATTCATGCGCCTTAAATTTAATGTGCTTGATTGAGTGGTAAAGATAAGGGATTTTCATGGAAATGTCAAGTCGGCCTAGTTGACAGCATTCTAAAGTGAAAAAATATCCCTTGTTCCTATTCTCCCCCTGCAACACCTTGCGCAAAGGCCAGCAAAGCGGCTTCCTCAAAGCGTGCAGCCATCAACTGAACGCCAATAGGCAGGCCATAGCTATGTTGCCCGGCAGGGATCGAAATGGCCGGAATACCTGCTAAATTGGCCTGTACCGTAAAAATATCGGCCAAGTAAACGGCAACCGGATCATCCAGCTTTTCACCAATAGTCCAGGGGGCAACCGGCGAAGTAGGCATCAGAATGAAGTCAAATTCCTGGAAAATGGCCGCCATTCTATCTTGAATCAATCGCCTGGCTTTTTGGGCTTTGGAATAATAGGCATCGTAATAGCCCGAACTCAAAACGAAAGTGCCGAGCATGATGCGCCGTTTCACCTCGTTACCAAAGCCTTCCGTCCTCGATTTTTTGTACGTGCTGATCAGATCGGTCGCATTCTCGCTGCGATAACCAAAGCGAATGCCATCGTAGCGCGATAAATTGGAGGAGGCTTCAGCCGTAGTAAGTACGTAGTAGGTAGGGACGATGTAGTCGAGGTATTCAAAATCAACGGGTAGCACTTCATGTCCTGCTGCTTCTAGGTGCTGAATAAATGCTTGAGTGGCTGATTTGATCTCTGGGTCAAGACCAGAATGTTCGAGCGCGATGGGGAAATAGGCAATGCGTTTTTTTCCCGCTGATGCCAAAAGCTGGCTATAAGCAGGAACAGGTTTTTGGCTGGCCGTACTGTCGTACTCATCTGCCCCGGCCATCACTTCCAGTAAAATAGCGACATCGGAAACGCTGTGACTTAAAATGCCAATTTGATCGAACGAAGAGCCATAAGCCAGCAATCCATAGCGGGAAATACGCCCATAGCTAGGCTTGAAACCCACTAAACCACAAAACGCAGCCGGCTGACGTACCGAGCCGCCAGTATCGGTACCCAAAGAAGCCAAACAAGTGTCGGCTTGTACCGAAACGGCGGAGCCGCCAGAAGAACCACCGGGTATTTTGGCTACATCGGCAGCATTGCGCACTGGCCCGTAGTAGGAGTTTTCATTGGAAGAGCCCATTGCAAATTCATCGCAATTGACCCGTCCTATGATGATAGCGTCTTCTGCCAGAACCCGCTCCAACGCTGTAGCAGAAAATAGCGAAGTGAACCCGTTCAATATCTTCGAACCTGCCGTTACGCCGTGATTTTTGTAACAAATCACGTCCTTATGCGAAATAACCATGCCCCATAGCCGTCCCAACTGATCGGGGTTTTCCCTGCGTTTCTGATCTATCTGCCGGGCTTTTTCCAATGCTTCTTCTTCATAAACCGCAACATAGGCATTCAGGTGTTCCTGCTGCTTGATTTGGGAAAGGTAATACTGAACAACTTCAAGGCAGGTAGTTGCTTCTTTAGAAATAGCTTCCTGAATGTCCTTCAGACTGTTGTATTTTGGCATGGTCTATGGCTTAATGATCCAGAGATCAGCGTTGGGATCAAACTTGGGTTGCTTGAAATAATACGCTTTCTTTTTACTGCTGACACCTAGTGTTATACCAACGCCTGTCACCCCCAAGCTATACGCTGACCAACGGTAATAGCGGTTGATATTGAATGACTTACCGTTGTTTTCGATACTGACTAAGGGGGCTGCGAAAAGGGTACTCAATGCTCCGATGGCAGTTAACCATTTTCCCAATTTGTGGATTTTAATGGCGCCTTTTCCCTGATAATTCAACCCGATTAATTCCGAACTGGCAATGGACATGGGTTGTAGCCCTTTCAGCTTTTTGTAAGCAGTTCGATCGTCTTTGTGTAGGCCATTGTCCAATAACAGATGGCGGTATTCGTAATCGGGAAGCAGTCGAACTTTATGGTCTTCATACCCCAAATAAGTGCCTTGCAAGCGGCGGGTGCCTTCAGTGATGCCAGGAGCAGAGGCATCCATAGTCAGTGTAATCTCGCCTTCCGGCTTCAAGGTTATCTCACGGCCACCTTCCCTTTTTTTCAAGGTGAGTTGGGCAAAGGCACTGTTGGCGATTAAGAGCATTAGCAGGAGGAAAAGCGGTTTGCTTACCTTCATTTTACAATGATTTTTCATCTGTGCATTTTTTATTTCAAAGCCTTTAGCAAATCTTCCAATACCAAGGTTTGCTGCTCGCCGCTGGCCATGTTCTTGAGGGTCAGCTGTTTGTTATTGCGTTCAGACTCCCCCACCAATACGACAAAAGGTACTTGGCGGTCATTGGCATACTTCATTTGCTTTTGAATTTTTACGGGATCGGGGTAAATTTCAGCATTGATTCCTGCTTGCCGCACTCGAATCAGGTTTTCAAAAGCGTAGCGATGGCTGGTCTCATCAAATGCGATGAACAATACTTTTAGCGTATTACGGGCATCCTCTGGAAATTTTTTCAACTCCTCCATGATGTCGTAAATACGCTCGGCGCCAAAAGAAACGCCCACACCCGATACGCCGTTCAG
>CALMIR010000120.1 GCA_937864265.1 uncultured Saprospirales bacterium
CGGTGAAAACGGCGAACGTTTCATCGTAGAGATGCAAAAAGCCAAGCAGAATTTTTTCAAGGACCGAAGCGTGTACTATTCCTCATTCCCAATTCAAGAACAGGCAAGGAAGGGCGACTGGAATTATCAATTGGCCGCGGTGTACATGGTAGGCATACTCGATTTTACCTTTTCAGAGGATGAGGCAGAGCAGGAAGTACGCCACGAAGTGCAATTAAAGGATCAAAAGTGCCGGGTATTTTACGACAAGTTGACGTACATCTATCTGGAGATGCCCAATTTTAGCAAAGCAGAAGGAGACTTGCAAACCAACTTCGACAAGTGGATGTATGTGCTACAGCAATTGCCATATCTTCAAAATCGGCCACAAGTACTACAGGATCGGGTATTTCAGAAACTGTTCGAGGCTGCTGAGATAGCAAAGTTCACGCCGGATGAAAAAAATAAATACGAGGAGAGTCTGAAGTACTACCGGGATTTAAAAAACGTGGTGGATACTTCGTTCGATGAGGGCAAAGCGGAAGGCAAAGCGGAAGGCAAAGAAGAACGCAATATTGAAATCGCAAGACAAATGAAATCTGAAGGAGAGCCGATTGAAAAAATTGTTCGATTTACTGGCCTCACTGAAAAGGAAAGACTGTAATAATATTTGCCACTTTCTAAGCACTCGCTTTCATGCCTCCTAAGCGTCGGCACATCGCGGGTGCCTCCGTTCAACCAACAACAATGAAACAAAACATACTTTTATTTTTGACCATTTTAACGCTATTGACGTCATGCAATGGACAGACCTCTGATCAACAACAAAACACCATCCAGTTGATCAAAGGGGACACCCTAAAAGAACTTGGCAGTAGTATAATGGTTATTTACCAAGACAAGAAAAACGTGTATTGGTTTGGCAGTTGGGCAACAGGGGTGTATCAATATGATGGGAAGTCCTTGATTAATTTCACCACAAAACACGGCTTATTAAATAACAGGATTGATGAAATAAAAGAAGATAAATTTGGCAACATTTATTTTGGCAGCGCAAACGCAACGTCTGCAATATCAAAGTTTAACGGAAATACATTCACGACATTAAGGGCAGTTCCCAGTGATGAGTGGAAACTTGAATCCGCCGATAGGTGGTTTAAATATTCTTATGGAAATACGGGGAAAGTATATCGCTATGATGGTATTACTTTATTTGAATTGCAGTTGCCTAAGCCGCCAAATCTATCCAATCCATTTGATGTCTATAGCATTTATCAAGACAGCAAAGGAAGCATTTGGTTTGGTACCAACCCAGTTGGAGTTTGCCGATACGATGGAAAATTGTTTGAATGGATTACAGAAGAGGATGTGACAGAATTTCGCGACGAAGGTGCAAACGGCGTGCGTTCCATCATGGAAGACAAAAATGGCGACTTTTGGTTCAATACCGAATATCGTTATAGCGTTTACAACAGCGCAGCATTAAAGAGCAATAAATTTTATATCAGACATGAAAGCATAGGCGGTTTAGATGGGAAAAAGGAGAGCGATTTGGACGAGTATCTATCAAGTGTAATAGACGACAATAATAATTTATGGTTTGTGACTTATCTTGATGGCGTTTGGAAATATGATGGAACGAAAATTACACACTATGCCGTTCAAGATAATTCAAAAGACATTTCGCTATTCAGCATTTACAAAGACAACGACGGCGACCTTTGGCTTGGAACACACGAAAATGGAGCATTTAAGTTTAATGGATCAACTTTTGTGAAATTCAAACCTTGACGCAAGACAGAGGAGCACCGCAAACAATGGCTATGCATCAAGCCTCCTACGTCGGCCTGCGCATAGCCGAGCCGTTAACCAACGACATAACGCTCAAAATGTACGTCCGCACTGAAGCACAAAAGCCTCAGGCTCGACGAGCATGGAGCAAGTGTCGGCGCGATTCAACAGCGCACCGACACTTCTTCACAAGTCTTTCCCCTTTGCCGGGTTTGGAACTTTAAAAGACTTGCTTTATCTTGCCGCTGTGTTTCGTGCTGATCGGAATAGCCGTTTACAAACGGTTATAATCGTTTGTAAACGTTTGTAATCGGGGAGATGCGGAGAAACCTAAAAGTAGAAAATGGCAGGCTATGAATATATTTGCTTGTTTTTCAATTGTTTGCAATGGGTGCAATATGGTGGATTTAGGGGGGCTGGGGAAAAGCGTAATGCGGATATAACATAGTTATGCACAATTTTAAAAAACCGACCCCGAAAATATTGACTACCCCGAAATGTATAGAACATTCTGCGATACAGATAAATTAAAAAGATTAGATTTTTAGACCTTTGCCTCAATTAGACAAAGTAGTGAAATCGCAAAATGACAGAATTTATTCACATAAAAAGTATTGAAGAAGTTTACAGATTTTTGGGTACACCTAACCCATCGCATCCACTTATAACCATTATTAAACAGTGGCCTAAATCAAACCGTGACCTTAGTGAAATAAAATTTACAAGCGACTTATATTTTATTGCTTTAAAAAGAGATGTTAGTGGTTCATTAGACTATGGAAGAAGTGCTTATGACTACCAAGAAGGTACAATGATTTTTATAGCTCCCGAACAGGTCGTTAACTTCACTTCACCCAATGCAGAGACCGAATCCAATAGCGGATGGACGATACTTTTTCACCCTGACTTGATTAGAAGAAGCGAATTAGGTAAAGGGATAAACAACTTTACCTTTTTTCAATATGAAAGCAATGAAGCGTTACATCTATCGGACAAGGAAAAGAAATTCTTAAACGCCTTGGTGGACAATTTAGAACAGGAGATTAACCAAAACCACTTTGACAAACATTCACAAGAAATTATTATCCAACACCTACAAACGCTAATAAAATACTCTGACCGCTTTTACGACAGACAATTTTATGTTCGTTCCAATTTGAACAAGGACATTGTTACAAAATTTGAGACTTTCCTGCAAGACTACTTTTCTTCACAAGAAATTACCGAAAAGAGTTTACCAACATTAAAAAGATGCGGAGATGAGCTTAATATTTCAGGAGCTTATTTGAGTGACTTGTTGAAAGCAGAAACAGGCAAAAGTGCAAAAGACCACATCTATCGCTTTTTTATAGAACGAGCAAAAACAAAACTTTTGAACTCAACCGAAAGCATCAATGAAATTGCATATTCTTTTGGCTTTGACTATCCCCAAAACTTCACGAAACTTTTTAAACAAAAAACGGGAATGAGTCCAAAAGAATATAGAAACCTAAATTGACTATACAATGAATACAGCAAAGAAAAAATTTTATCAAAAACGATGGTTCAAAATTACAGGAATATCATTTTCAGTAATTTTTATTGCTTTACTAGGCGTAGATATTTACTTTAGAAGTTTACCAATTCCCGATTGTGAAAGTGGAGAAGCTAAAATTAAATGCCCCTTTCTTGCCATAGCTAAACCTTCTACAGAAAGCAGAACTGCCTTTGTAAATGATGTAGAAAAAGCAGGAATGGACAGATTTATGGCAAATTTTGTGGCAGTTCAAGTTGGTTGGCAACAAAACGGACTTTGGTCTGTCATTAAAGGTGAAGCACCAGATATTTATTCGCTTGACAAAGTACACGGAGTTTCGCACTGCGACTTATTTTCTAAGTTCTTGCCTGAATTGGAAGAAATGGTAAAAACAAAAGAAATTGACGGACAAATCACCTTACAAGATTTGGTAGAAATGAAAAAATGGGTAGCCAAGCAAGTTAAAGTAGAAATAAGCGAACCCAGTAAAATTGAAACGTCATTGCTTTTTGTAAAAGCAGGCGGCAATCTTGAAACCCAAAAGGTTTACACTGAAGATATTTTTATGCTACTGAAAGGCATAAAGCCTAAAAGAGATTCTCCCATCAATGTAGATTTACTTGATAAATCCAAAGCCTTAGCAAAATGGGATTAAGGGTTTTTCAATATTTTATCGCTGTACTTTTCATCACAAATATTGCTTTTGGACAAGAAACAGCAGAACCTTCAAGTGATTCCACAAAATGGAAATATCAAATTGATTTGAATGTTTCGGGTAGGCTTTTAACAGGTACATTCAATCAATTTATTTTTTCACCAAGATTTGACTTTGACATTCACTCTAAGCGTTGGCACATTAATAATATTACACACTATCATTTTAATGAAACCAATAAAAAAGTAATTGAAGACAACTGGTATCAAATGCTCACGATTTCTTATTTTGTAAAAGGCAATAAATTATTTCCAACAGCATTTTACAATTTTGAAAACAACCTGATGTTTCGGGTAAATTCAAGACATTTGGCAGGTTTGGGGTTAAGCACCCAAAAAAGATGGAAACAAAACTTTGTGCAGTTTGACATTGGGGCTGGTTACGAAAACACCCTATTCAATGGTACTGACTTTGAAAATAGTGCCATTGCAGGTAGCAGAAGGGATAAGGAATTGTTGATGTTTAGATTGGTGCAACAACACCAATTTTGGCAAAACCGTATCACATTTTCCAATGTGATATTTTATCGCCATTCGTTGAGCGAAGGTCAGGACTTTTTTATCAGAGCAGCACCCACACTTTCATTCAAAGTTGCCAAAGGATTTTCAACTTCGGTGAGTTATGTGTATCGTTTTGAAAATGTCTATCTCAAAAATTTATCAAATACGAACACCGCATTAGTTTTTGGTTTAATCTACAAAATAAAAAACATATAAAAATGAACAATCAAATTAAAATTTGGAAATACACATTCATAGCAACACTTGGCATTCACGCCTTGTATCAATTTGGATTTGCTATAAACGCTTTGCTACAACCACAATCTTTAGAAGCTCTTTTTGCCTTTAATGCTTTGGCAACACCTGAAAGCTACTTGCTACTGTTAATAGTATCATTTTGTCAGTTTTTGTTGGCAGCATTAGCGATTCTTGCTTTATTTTGGACAAATAAAAATCAAACTTCAGGCGTAATTTTGGGAATGGCTGTTGGTTGCTATTTTTTGCTTTTAGGAATTGTAGGAATCATTACAGTTGATTACAGTATCACTTTGTTGATTGATGTAATTAGGGGTCTTTTGACACTGATTTTAGGCTTTATGTTAGTCAATAAATTTAAAAATCAAACAACGAAATAATATGAACTCAAAGCAAGATATTAAAACGGCTTTTGATGCTGTGAAAGACTTGGACTTGACAGGAAAAGTATTTTTGATTACAGGTGCTTATTCAGGACTTGGAGCAGCAACAACCAAAGCACTTTTACAGGCAGGTGCAAAAGTTATCATTACAGGACGAAGCGAGAGTAGTCAAACAAAATTTGCCCAAGAACTAATCGGCTCAAAAGACATCCAATTTCAAGAATCAAATCTTGATTACGCTAAAACAATGGACTTGACAAGTTTGCAATCTGTTGCGACTTTCGCTAAAGACATTTTTAAACGATATGAAAAAATTGACTGCGTAATTAGCAACGCAGGCGTAATGAACACTCCATTTGGTAAGACGAAAGACGGCTTTGAAATCCAAATGGGAACAAATGTAATTGGTCATTTTTTACTCAATAAAATACTTGCCCCTAAAACAGTTAGACAAGTTTGGCTTTCTTCAAACGGACATTTGTTGGTTGGCAAATGGCCAGGTGAGCAAAGTGTTACCAAAGCTCCCCGAATTGATTTGAGTATCATTTCAAATCCTGACGAAACAAATTATGACGGTTGGTTTAGATACCAACAGTCCAAACTTGGCGACATTTTACTTGCTAAACAATTTGCAAGAGAATTTGACCATTTAAAAACCTGTGCAGTCCACCCCGGAGTGGTGAGAACCAAATTAGGCAGACACACTTCGGTTTGGCAACTATTAAAGTATGTTGCAAAAACACTTTTTAACCCTAAAACTGACAAGGCAGTAACACCCGAAGAAGGAGCAAGAACACAAACATTTTGTGCGACAATGCCTGAAAATGAATTAAAAAACGGTGGTTATTATGCCAAATGCACTTTATCTAACGAATCAGACGCTTCAAAAAGTGAAGAAGATGCCAAAAGACTTTATGAGTTTTGTGACGAAGTAACCAAATCTTACCAATGACGAAAAGAAAAACTGTGCATAACAGCGGTTTGGCGTAATGGCGGGTGCAGTGCTTCGTATGACAGTTTTGTGGTAGGTTCAAGTTCAGTTCTTCGATTGAACTTTTGTGCTAAAAATCCGCCACTACGCCAAGCCGCAAACCGTTATCACCTAGTAAAATAAAAATAGCACTTTGGGATTTGAAAGTAAAATATCAGGTTACATAGCAAGTCATAAAACGCTTCTAGATAATGTATCGATTGAAGAAATACAAACAGTAATAGATTCATTGCCAAACCTTGAAAACGATAATTGGCCATTTTTACCAAAGGATATATTTACTCTTTCAAAACCAATATCAAAAGATGCAAATCCCGTTCAAATTTCTTATAGATCTGCGATGATTCATTTCTCCATGTCAGTAAAACAAATAGAAGACGATTTAGAAAAATGGTTAAAGAAATTTGAAGATTTTTTCAAACGAATTCCAAATGTGTATGAAGCAAATGTAGATGTTCATCTATCACCATATACAGAAAACTATAAAAACGGGAACCTTAACTACCATTGGAAAGCAATCAGTAACGAAAAAGGCGAAGTAACTTGGAAATACAAGGGCGATCCAACAAATATTGAAGATATTTGTAAACCAATTCACTTTTCACATTCAACTTTCACAGAAGAATTAAAAAGTCAAGTAATTGAAAACATGCAATGGTTAGGAGACCAAATTGGCAATAAAATAACAATTATTGACAAATTATCCACCGTAAGGGGAAATTATGATAGGCATTTTACAAGAACTTCAAAACTAGAATTTATTATAAATGAATTTGGTGTAAGAACGAGTGGAGCAATTGCTTGCATTGCAGGAGAAAATAATCAATTTGAATTTAGAACAGATTGCATACGTAGGATTGTTAGAGCTTTTAACATATTGGAATTTGAAAGTATACTTGATTTGAACGTAAGCAGGTTAATTACTTTAGAAATAGAAAAACCAGGTGATAACAATGCACTGGACGGACAGCCTTGCTAACGCTGCGTCCGTCGCCAGTGCAAAACGTTCGCTTCCACCAAAAAAAGAAAAAACAAAACAATGCAACGAAAAAAAGCATATATTGAAGAAAAATTTAATCTAAAAATGAAGCTGAATTACGGATTGATTTTGTTGATAATTCTGATGATTTCTTGCCAGAGTGAGAAGAAAGAAACAGTGATGCCCGAAGAGGCATTTTCAATTGAGAATGAAAAACCAAAAATATCCGAACCGAAAGATACAATCGTGACCAGTGATAAATATTTCAATTCAGCCTATAATGAAGTGTGGCGGATGTTGAAAGGGGAACAACCTTTGGATTTTAAGAGAGCCGTTTTTCTAACGGAATGGGCGTACAAAGAAGGAAAGATAAATTATTCCGATTTTTCGAGAGAAATTTCAGAAATTACCCAAAAACTTGGGCAATTCATTCAACAGAAAGGAGTTGGTCAATACAAGACAGCAGGTAATTTCGCACTCTATGAATTTTTCACTCGACCAAATTGGATGAACGAAAATAAACCGTTTGTTTATGACTTTGAAGATTTCACGGGAAAGCAAGATTGGGAACAGACTTTTGTAACCAAACTGATAAATACTCATGAAGGGCAATGTCGGTCATTACCATATCTGTACAAAATACTTGCTGAGGAATTGAAAACAGAAGCATATTTGGCAGTTGCACCCAATCATTTTTACATCAAGCACCTTGACGAAAAAGGAAAATGGGTGAATATCGAATTGACAAACGGAAATTTTTCATCGGACGCTTGGATGATTTCGTCAACAGGAATGTCAGCGGAAGCTATCCAAAACGGAATTTACATGGAAGCATTGGATTTAAAACAATCGGTGGCTTATTGCTTGACCGAATTATCGCAAGGCTACGAAAAGAAATACGGTTACGATGATTTTGTCGTTTTGTGTTGCAACACCACTTTGGAGTTTTTTCCAAAAAGCATTCATACAATGATGTTCAAACATAACGCATTGATGACCATTGGTAAGAAAGAACTTCGAGCCTTGAACGGAAGAAAGCCAACACCAAAAATGGAACAACGGTTTGCCGAATTCAAACAGAATGAAACCCTGATAGAAAGTTTGGGCTACCGAGAAATGTCGGCAGAAAAATACGAACAATGGTTAAAGACCATCGAAACGGAAAAGCAAAAAAGATTAGCTAACCAACCACTAACATCTTCAAAATGAAAAGAATATCATTACTCGCAATCATCTTAACAGCAGTTGCTGCAATTGCCTATTTCATGCTTCAAGACGGGAAGCAAACTACTCAAAACGAAATGGATTATGGTAACTCAAGTTCGAAATTTCGGTATGCTCAAAAAGAAAACTTAAGCCCTTATGCTATTTTTGGGGATAGCAGCGTGGTTTTGCTAACAGAGGCGGAAAGAGTTGGTAAACAATTCATCGAAATTATTAATTCTGACAAATTTTCAAAGGTTAGGAAAATTGAAATTCACCAAAAAACAGGAATTGTAAAGTTTATTGACAAGAATGGAGTAGTCGTTAATGAAATGATATTAGAACCAGAAACCGTCACTCGATTTTTATCTGTTGACCCAATGGCTGAGGAAAGAAGTTGGGTTAGCCCTTATAATTATGTACAAAACAATCCGCTCAACCGAATTGACCCAACGGGTGCAATAGACGACCCAATATTTGATTCAAATACAGGAGAATTTTTAGGTCATTATGGAGATTCAGACTTTGAGGGGGAGATAATGTTAATGGATGCCTTGACTTACAGAACAATTACAGAGGGAAATGATGTAGTTATATCCTACGATTTAGCAGAACAGCATGGAACTTATTTACAAGATATGTTTAAAGGGAAAGAAATGCCTACGGGAGCTGACTTAAAGTTATTGTCAAATGTGTTTACAAATCTTTTATCAGAAGCTGCGAATGACGGTTTAATTGAGTTTGACAAGTCAAGATTAAAAAATGGTAGAATAGGTGTTTCGGGAGCTGACGGCTTTACCTATCCAGCGGGTTACAACTATGCAAGTTCAATTGCCAACACAGGACCTATTGAATCGGACGGACGATTCCAAGTTTGGTCAAACATTCAGTATTATGACAAGAACAGAGATTATGTGGGACCACACATAAAGTATATGACACATGCCGGAAATGCAATTTCGATTTTAGGAGTACACGAGTATGGGTTACATGGAGTTGCAGGCTTACAAGGAAACCATAATCATCCAAAAATATATCCAATTCAATGGGAGCAATCTAAAAATTACATCGGTGGTGAGTACAAGGAAATACTAAGAAAAAGAGCAGGACAATGAAACTACTTAAAATTTTTATTTTGGGCGTAATTAGCTTTTACTTTTCTTCATGTAAGGAAGTAAATGAAGCTAAAAATATTGAGGGCTGGTGGGTTATCATTCCACAAGAAGGGACTGATTCATACAACGCAATATGGAGTAATCAAGACAGTACGGTGGTCTTTTGGGGACGAGAAGTTTTAGAAATACCTAAAGGAGTAAGAACACCAGATAGAAGCTACGGCAATCATTTGCCCTACTATTTGAAAAGGAATTTATTATACATATTTTCACCCATTGAAAAAGAATGGCAGAAATATAAGATAGAAGGAAATGGAGACGAATATCAGATAAAAAATCAAAACAGAATTGACTATAAGTTAATTAGAACTCAACCTGTTGAAAAATATACTTATCCAGAAATCCAAACAATTAATCTTGTTGTTTTAGATGATTCCCTTGCTTTAATTGAAAATCCAAAAAGAAAAGAATACTTATTTGATTTTGACAAGAAGTTGGTTATCCTATGTACCGATTTTTATGATATAAATGAAGATGATTTTTCTCTAAGTACAAGAATATTGCAATCAGAGTTAGATTATTTGTATGACCAAGTATCTCGACTAAGCAAGTCCTTACCAGTTAAATACGAACAAAAAGTAAGTGATGTTCCTCAAATGAAATTAACTATTAAATTCAAAGGAGGTGATAGCAGATTATTTGAAATCAATGACCCGATTATTTTACCTCAAAGTTTAAAAAACCTTATTTCCTACCTATCAGACTACGAAAAATATGTCCCGTTCAATCCCACCAGAGAATGTAAAATCAAATAAAGAAGAAGGCGAGAAGCGAACAAAGTGTATATGCCAATTTGGGCTAAACGCCCAAACTGCATATACACCAACCGTTAATTTTGTGGAAAACACAGGCCCGTTTTCCAAACTAATAGCTTTAATTTTGCTGTCCTATGGATTGGGGTAAGTTCAGTCTCACATAGCCGACTAAGCGCGGCTACGCAAGCAGTGCCTCCCTAAGCCTACATTTAATAAAGACAAGTCATGAAGAAAATAATTGTATTACTTTTTGCCACCGCAACCGTAGCAAGCTGTTTTTCACAATCGAAGAAGCCAATAATCGAAGGAGACGAAGGGGCAAGATTAGACAGTTTGCTTACCCCCTACCTATTGCAATTACGAGATTTAACTAACAACCAGGCGGGCTTAGCAGTTGGTGTTACGAAAGGTGAGAAAATAATGTATGCTCGAACTTTCGGATATGCAAATATTAAGGATTCGACTGAGGCGGATTTTAACACTGTTTTTCATATTGCCTCTGTTTCCAAGCCATTTACAGCTGCCGCAGTAGTCAAACTTGTTGAACAAGGAAAACTGAACTTAGACGATTTCATCGTCAAGCACATTCCTGAGTTTGAGATGAAAGACGCTCGGTTTAAACAAATCACTATTAAACAAATACTTACTCATACATCCGGAATTCCAAGTAATATTAGTGCCAGTGATTGGGAAAAGCCTGTATATGGCGATAAAGCTTTGGAAAAAAATTTAGCAGATATAAAACCTTTAATGCTTGATTTTGAACCAGGAACAGAATTCAATTATAGCAACTCGGCTTTTGACATTTTGGGCATTATTGTAAGTCGGTCAAGTAGCTTGCCCTTCGCGGAATATGTGAAAACATATATCTTAACTCCCTCCGGAATGACGAATAGTTTTTATTCCAAACCACAGGGCACCTTACCTGCAAATTGGGCTGTACCCTATTCGTATGGAATTGAAACACAAATATGGTCGCCATTTCCATACTCGGAAAATTATTTTCCAAGCTCCGGTTTGCATACGACACTTTTGGATATGTGTAATTGGGGGATGTTGTATGCGAATAATGGAAGGCATAAGGATAATGTCGTAATCAAACCCGATTACTTCTCATTATTATCGGCACCTAATTTAGATACGCCGTGGGGCGACAAAATTGGATTAAGTTGGTTTGTACAAGCCTATTTAGACCGACCGATTATCATGCATCAGGGCAATGATACCGGTTTTGAATCCATCATGTACGTTTATCCGAAAGACAGTATTTCAGTAATAATCATGGCAAACCGTGATTTTTCAAGAACAGGAAGAATTATCAATGCTGTTTCAGAGTTTTTGTTTGAACAGAAGGCAAAAGATTACAGCGTTTCTGCCAAGTATCCATTTACTATGGCCTATAACGAGCATGGAATAGCCTATGCGTCTGAACTATGGGAACAACTGAAGAAAGACAGTACCGACATTTATCAAGTAAATGACGAGGATATTTTAACAACAGGCGCAGTTCTCGAAAATGGAAAAAACTGGGCTGCAGCCAGAGAGATTTTAGAATACTATATCACATTGGACAACAATTCGACTTATGCATGGAGACTGCTTGGAAATGCATATCTGAATCTTGGAAATAAAGCACAAGCCAAATCATGCTACGAGAAAACACTACTTATTAACCCTGATTATGAAAAAGGGAAAAAAGCACTTGAAGATTTGGAGAAAATGAAAAACTGAGGCCAACAATATATAGGCGATAATACTCCCTAAAAAGTCGCACTATGCATATACTGACCGTTGAACAAACTTCCTACAAATTCCATCCTTAACACAATGAATATCATTGCATTGAGTTTGTTGTGGTTCTATTTTTGGCGAAATTATTTCACCAAAACAAAGGGTTGTGAAAACGAAAGAAGGCTATGTCAATAATGGGCGGGAGTGGATAGTGCTGCGGAATTACAGTGCAGCCACGGTAGGGGCTTATATGGGAGCGATGCGTCAGTTTTTGGCGTGGCGGGATTAGTGACAAATCCCCTACTGTGCCTACCCGGATCGTTAGCAGCCAACAAAACGAACCGAAATGGAGGAAAATTTACCTGACCGTAAACATAAACGATGTCTTTTTTTCAAAGAAATGACTGGACTTGGAAAACTGAATTTTGGCGACCTTCTTATGGATACAGATTACAAAGATGTTTGGTATGATAACGTGAGTTATGGTTAAGTAGAACTATAAAAAATTGATATTCAAATCCGTATAAAAAAAATCAACTCAGAGCAATGAAGATTTCGGAGAAATCACATGTTGGTAACAAAAATGTGGAAAATGCCTTACCGACCTCGGCAGAGGTCGCACATCGTCTGCATTGAGCGATACCATTCGACCTCTGCCGAGGTCGCGGCGGGTGTTAATATCCTATTTCTACCAATATTTGACCTCTAGCGAGGTCATTTTACCAGGCAGCAAATAGGCTACGTTACGAAACATCTAAAAGTTTCGTAAACGTATCGTTTAGCCTCGCCGAGGGCGGCTATGGCTTGTCTTATCCATATCTCACGTTAAATAAGATTCCTATGGAGTTCATCTAACTTTGAACAAAGGCTAATCATCAGTACTGGTAAAAATCGCATTATATAAAACCCACATTAATGAACATTTATACCATTGACAATCAGATGATAATAACACTTCCTGCATCTATTGATCTGGAAGGCGTACAACGATTGATCAATTACTTGCTTTATAAAGAGGCGACCAAAGACAGAAAAGCAAAACAAGAAGACGTTGATCAGCTCGCTCGCAAAGTCAACAAGCAATGGTGGGAAGAGAATAAACATCGGTTTTTACCGGAATGAAGTTCGTTGTTGGCACCAATGTCGTGTTCCGTGCCGTCTTGAACACCCAAAGCAAGATTGGTGACCTAGAGGCACCGTGCAAGGTTGCTTGATTTATCCCAACTAAACGAGGAATAGTAGATCAATCCATTTTTCGGATCACTAATGGTATAAATTTTACGGCAGAAGCTTTGATCCCTTTTGAGTATTGGCTCAAAGGCAGCGAATTGGGTAGAGCGACGGATATGAATGACACTGCCTTTCTTGCTTTGACCGAGTTTTTGGGTATAAAAATTTGGACAGGAGACAGAGCTTTGATGAAAGGTTTAGCCAAGAAAGGGTACAGCAATTTTATAGCGACTGAGGAGTTGTTTAACTTACGTTCTTTGCTCGAATCATACTACGCATACTAAGAAAGCATGGTCGCATATGCGGCTCAACGCCAACCCATAGAGCGAAAGCAGGGCAGCACTTCGCCCGTGCGAGCCGTTACCAAGAAGCTATAAGACACACCCAATTGGGATTTAATAAGGGACAAATGATGCAGGCATTTATACACTACTTTTTGCATTTAGGCTTTCCATTTTTTATTGCTTACGGATTGTTTAGCGAAAATTGGAGAAAAGTCTATATGATACTAGTCGGAACAATGTTGGTTGATTTAGACCATTTAGTTGCGCATCCAATTTTCCAAGCAAATAGGTGTAGTATAAATTTTCACCCTTTGCATACGTATTATGCAATGATAGCGTATGTGATGCTACTCTTTTTTTGCAGACCTTTCAACCTAATTGGGGTAGGACTTTTATTCCATATGTTGACAGATTTTATAGCTTGTATGATGATGTATGCTGGGTGTAAAGATTGCTTTACTGACTCACCGGCAATAGAACTTTTAACCGCAGTTTCAAATGCATTAGGAATTTAGAAGACTTAAAAGAGCACTTACTACGCCATGCAACTTGTTTCTGTTCCTTTTGGTCTATCTTAGTGCAGAGGTTTTCCTTAGAGCTTTTGACTGGGCTTTCAGGAATGACGGGGCAAGGACAATAGCGCTTCGAAACTCCGCAACTGAACTGCTGCTGAGCCTTATGGACAAAGAAAAATGGTACCAAGAATTGAAACAACAAACGAAAAGAAATTAGTCGGGAAGCGACTCACAATGAGCTTTGCTGATTACAGGATAGGCGAATTGTGGCGAAGCTTTATGCCAAGACGAAAAGAAATCACCAACAATTTGACAGGCGATTTAATTTCAATGGCCGTTTACCAGCCAGCACATTTTGCAGCTTTCAAACCGACAAACGAATTTGAAAAGTGGGCGACAGTGGAAGTTGCAGATTTTGACAACGTGCCCATAGGGATGGAAACTTTTGTCTTGCCAAGCGGACTTTATGCAGTTTTTAACTACGAAGGTTCTAGTGCAGATAATTCAATTTTTCAATACCTATTCCGAACGTGGTTGCCAAGTTCGGACTACGTTTTGGACAACCGGCCGCATTTTGAAGTGTTAGGCGACCAATACAAAAACAACGACCCGACTTCAAAAGAGGCAATATGGATCCCCATAAGACCTAAGAACGCCAGCGACTAATCTTCCTATACGATACGCGGGCTTCGCCTAACTCACGAAGCAAAGCAAAACACAGCTAGAAGACAGCAGGCTCAGCCGGATAGGGTAAGAAAACGGTAAATGCGCTTGACTTTTCAATGCTTTGCTTTTATATTTGGCGGGCTGTCAGCCTTGGGCTTAGGTTAGCCAGGTGTAGGGATAGCGGATGAATGGAAGTCTAACATTATAAAAAAAATGAAGAACACAATCGCAATACTGTTCATGTTTGTTGGCTCATTAGTCAATGCACAAAATTATAACGGAAAATGGGAATCCATAGGCTACGGACGACTATTGACCATTGAAGATGAAAACTTTGAAATTATAGATTACACCAATATCTCCTGTACACCTTCCATGAAAGGTAAACTTGACGAACTGACCGACAAAATTACCCTCGAAAATGACACATTGACGATTACAAACGGGATCAATGATTACTTTTTTGTTCGTTCAAATTCGGCAATATGTACCAATTTAAAAAAGAAAAAAAACGATCCTATTTACAATTTTGAAGTACTGGCAGAGACCTTTAAAACCCACTATGCCTATTTTAAGGAACGTAACATCGATTGGGAAAAAATGTATCATAAGTACCGTTCTCAAATAAACAAGAAAACTACCGATCCAGAGTTATATCTGGTAATAAAAGAAATGTTAGACGAATTTGGCGATAAACACATTCAATTTTCAGCATCCGATAAAGTTGAAAAAAAGGCAATGCAGTTAAGTGCTTCAAAATCTGATACGGAGAAGCCGAAAAAAATACCAGGCTGGCAATTGGCTGAACAAGTTGCAGCAACGTTTTTTGATGCTATCAAGTCTAAACGAGGAGGAACCATAAGATGGGGGATATTGGATGACAACGTTGGTTACTTGCAAGTAAATCAAATGATTGGCTTCGGAGATTACGGCATTGATGATAACGCTTCCGTTCCTGAATTTTGGAAGCAATACATTCCAATCATGTCCGGTAAAAGTCCTTTGCCATTCACTAATGACGAACAAAACGGCATTAGTGAAATAATGGACGAGGTGATGATGGACCTAAAAAACACAAAAGCACTAATCCTTGATATGCGGTTTAACGGTGGTGGCAAGGATGAAGTCGGTCTGGAAATTTTGAGCCGCTTTAACCCTGAAAAAAAGCAAATCGGCATTAAAAAAGCCATTCATGGCAATGGCTTTTCAAACGAAGTGCCAATCTATGTTGTAGGGACTGAAAATGCCTACACAAAACCCATTTATTTGCTAACTACAAGAGCTTCTGCAAGTGCTACGGAAATTTGTGTATTGGCTTCATTGAGTTTAGAAAATATCAAAAGAATCGGAGGAAACACAGAAGGCATCACTTCTGATATGCTGGATAAAACCTTGCCAAATGGTTGGGAATTTAGTCTTTCCAATGAAATCTATTTGGATAATCATGGTAAGAACTATGAACATACAGGCATATCACCTGATATTGTAGTTTATCAATCCGACACAAGAGCAGAACAATATCTAACTATAAAAAATGGACTTGAGAACAAAAAAGACCAAGCCATTGAAAAAGCCATTCAGACCATCCATGAATCAACTGATTAATCTGTTTTTACTTTGCTGTTCAGTTGCGGTTTATGGTCAGGACACCATTCCGTTTCACCTTAATAGCGATAGCAATATCATCATAAAGGGGGTTATTAATAGTACCGATAGTGTTGATTTAATGCTGCATACTGCGGCCAATGTCTTCTCTATTATTAAAGAATCTGCCTTGCATCTGGAGAGCGTACATTTTGAAAACAAAGACAGCATTAGCAGTTGGGGCGGAAACAAAGAAACAGCATTTAGTGCAAACAATACCTTGCAATTGACGGATAAAATCTCGTTTGATTCGTTGCAGATTTGGCTAAATGATTATTCAGGAAAAAATACAGACGGAAAAATCGGACTCAATTTATTTGCCGATAAAGTGGTTGAGCTAAATTTTGAAAAACAAATTATTGTATGGAGCGATTCGATTCAAAAAACACCGACAGGTTATCAGTCCTATCCCCTTTATACTGAAAACGATTTTTATTTTATAGAAGGCCAGTTAGTCATTGGAAAGGATACGGTTTACAATAAATTTCTGATCCATTCTGGCTATGCCGGAGGTATTCTGCTTGATGATGCATTCTCTTCAAAAAACAATATTTTTGAAAGCGTTGAAATATTGAATGAGCAGGATTTAAAAGATTCCTATGGCAATGTTCTAAAAACATACAACGGGATTCTAAATAATTTTATCCTTGGAAATCACCCTATTGAAAAATGTAAAATATCGTTTTTTGGCGGAAGCATCAATAAGCAAAAAATGAGTGTTATTGGAACATCAATAATCGGAAAATTTAACTGGATTTTCGATTTCAAACATAACCTTGTTTACTTAAAAAGGATATAAAACACGAAGTGATTAGTGATAGAAAACCATCCCGCGTCCAATTTGACGCGTCATTCGCCCATCTCACCGAAGTAAAACAAAACTACAAGGCAGCAGGCTCAGCCGGATAAGGTAAGAAAACGGTAGATGCGCTTGACTTTTCAATATTTTGCTTTTATATTTGGCTGGTTTTAAGCGTTACGGTAAGGCATACAGGGTGTGTACATAGCGAAAATACACACAAGGCAGATGGCTAAGTAAAAGGGGCAAGGCGGGAGTAGGGGAGTTGGATGTCATATGGAGATTGTAATTTACAAACCACTAAATTTTAAACAATGACCATTATTTATGTAGCAAAAATGAATTTTGCCACCCAGAAGCAGACCTGCGGATGGCTTTCGAAGAATTCGGTGTAGTCGATTCAGTTAAGATCATCATGGACATGGACAAACTCTCCAGAAAATCCAAAGGTTTTGGCTTTGTAGAAATGCCTAATGACGACGAAGCATGGGCAGCAATTGCAGAGCTGAACGAATCTGAACTAGACGGTAGAACGATCGTGGTGAAAAAAGCAGAACCGAGAGAAACCGGTCGCGGCGGCGGCGGTTACGTCAATCGCAGTCGCGGTTACGGCGGCGGCGGCGGCGGCGATCGTCGTTATTAGGGTACAAAGAATCATGAGGGAAAGCTCGGGCGGTTACTTCTGTGCCGTGATTCCTTATGATGGTTAGGTATAATATCACCCTTGTTCAAGGGAGTGATACATTGTGGTTTAATAGAATATTTTGTACACACAGGAGAATATAAAAACACGGCAGCCAATTGATCAGGCCTTCGATTCCTCAGGTACATCATGTATGCCGACGTTCGATGAAATTACAAACTAACAAAGAAAAAGGAATGAAGAAAATAATATCTATAATTTACTTAACACTTGGTTTTCTACCAATGCTTTTTGCCCAGAAAGGAAGTGCTCGGTTATGGACAGAGCAAGATAGACAATTTTTGTTGGAAGGGCTTAAATCTACGCAGATTGAGTTGATGAAAGAGGTCGAAGGTTTAAATGAAGTACAAATAGCTTTTAAGCCTGATAGCAATCAATGGTCTATAGCCGAAGTATTAGAACATCTTGGAACTTTTGAGGAAATATTGCATTGGGATATATTTTGCAACCAATACACACCTGAGCAGTCGGGTTTTACAAACGATGTATTCAGCAAAGACAGTATTATGTTGGCGTATGCGACAGATACCACAAAAGGGAAGTCGCCGCCAATTGCGGTTCCATTGGGAAGGTTTACAGACTTGGAGGAATTAAAACAATATTTTGGATACCACAGGGCAGAGGTCATCAAGTTGATTGAAGGCTCATCTGCTGATTTTCGAAAGCATTACATTTATCGCCCATCAGAATGGGGCGATTGGGCAGTAAGAGATTTGCATCAATATACAATTGTTTATATCACACATACGACAAGGCATACCAACCAAATCAAAAGAATAAAATCCGATAAGAACTTCCCACAAACCGGAAGATTTTGGACAGATGGAGATAGGGCAATGCTCTTGAAAGAATTAGAGAGAACGAAACAAGAAATTATTGCCGAAACAACCTCGCTTACAAACGAGCAATGGCATTTCAAGCCATCAAAGGAGGCTTGGTGTATTGCTCAGGTTGTTGAACATCTTGGAATTTATGAAAAAATCTTTTTGCAAGAGGCTTGGATTGCCACCGAGTTGCCGCCTCAACCCCAATATTATGTTTCTACGCTAAATGATAGTACTTATTTGTCTTGGATGGCTGAAAGTCAACCACATAATGCCCCTGAAAATGCAATACCATTAGGCTACATGAGAGGAAAAGACAATTTGAGTTTTTTTATTTTTGGCAGGGATTTAGTAATTGATTTTGTTGGTAAAACAGACAAAGATTTAAAAGTACACTTCACACCGAGAGCAGGCGAGCCAAATAATAGAAGGAGTATCCATGGATTATTCGTTGTACATTATGGTCATACTGATCGACATTTGCGTCAAATCATGAAGATAAAATCGCACTCAAATTATCCAAAATGAACCAGCAAAGGAAATTCATCGAACAACGGATTGCTGTCCATGCCGCCTAACAGCTAGCCCGCAAACACAATCCTGCAAAGCGGAGCAGGGCAGCAAGCCAAATGCTCAGAATCAAATGACCGATTTTAGTCGCTTCAAAGTTGCAGCAACCCTTTCAATGGCGTGTCAGGGGAAGGTAAAGGTATAATGGTTGGTTTTTGGCTAATGGCATGTCGCAGCCTATCTAGCTGACAACCAGTGCTTTCATCGTTTGCAAGAATGCTTGATTATCAAAAATGGCTTCTACCGGTATGGAGAATCCAGGCACAGCGCGGGCATTGATGCGGTCACCACTTGACCACTTGGCTACTAGGGCATAGGTGTTTTCAGGAATGGTCTGCAACCAGTACTGTTCCACTATTTTTTTTTGAGGATCAATGATCCAATATTCAGCAATACCGTGGGCAGCGTAGTCTTTGTATTTAATGGTTCTATCAATTTTGGCCGTTTTCCGAGAGAGCACTTCTACGACCAAATCTGGTGCGGGATGAAGCATCGTGTCTTCATGGAAGGCGACTGATTTTTCACTCCCCCAGAAACAAATATCAGGCTCGTAGTCGTTGCGGCTCAAGGCTATCATACCCTTGTCATAAGAGGTTGTACCGAGTTGGTGGAGAATGACGTAGGTATCCAGGAGTTTGTAAAGATTTCCACTGCTTTGCAGGTGCCGGCGCTTGACGGGTGAATGTAGCATCACCTTACCATTGATGAATTCAGCTTTTACAGCAGGGGAAACCCATTCGCGGAACTCACTTCTGCGAGCTGCTTCTTCTTCCAGACAAGCATTGGCCTGTTGGATGAGCAAGGATGCGTCGGGGGAGTCCAGCAAACGATGTAGCAGCGATGAAGACATGTACTAGCGCTTTTTTACAAATATAAACATATTTTTCGGAAAAAGTTTTACAGTAAAGTATTGAGCCTAGGGTAGAGTACCCTTGCAATTAAGATGCTCTGACAATTCCTGCAAAATGGCCAAAAGCCCTAATGCTACAAGTGTTTCTTGACGCGATACTGATAGGGATTTCGTCCGGGTGTACTTTTCTGTAGCTTGGGCAAACGTTCAAACAATCCCGTTGCCAGCATTTTCTTTTGAAAACGGCTGCGGTCAATTTTTTCGCTGAGAATGGTCTGATGAAGTTCGTAAAGTTCGGGCATGGTAAACACCTCGGGCAATAAATTGTAGGTATTATGTTCGTGTTGAATGCTTGCCTTGAGTTGTTCTCTTGCGCTTAGAACGATCGATCGATGATCCATCCACATATCGGGAAGCGCTTCAAAATCAAACCAGTCAAAAGCTTCGTCTAT
Organism: uncultured Saprospirales bacterium; assembly: GCA_937864265.1. Lineage (GTDB taxonomy): Bacteria > Bacteroidota > Bacteroidia > Chitinophagales > Saprospiraceae > CALMIR01. The sequence continues at coordinate 20,511 of CALMIR010000120.1, forward strand.
ATGACTCACCTTTGGATGGGTATTTTCAATATTTACCAATGAATAGTACGCCAAGGATACAAAACGATTGCTCAGCCAATTATCCGCTTTCCAGTCCATGTCTGATGCTTTAAATAACATGCTTGCGACGGCGTCAAATTGTCGGTTTTTGTCCCCGAAAACAGCTAAAAATTTCAAATAAGTGTCCTCAAGCCCTGTTCGAGCTTTGAGGATATTCAGCGCTGCTTCATCGACGGATTCATCCTTTTGGATATAGCCACCCGGAAGCAGCCATTTCTCTCCCATTTTCAACAAAAGGCATTTGATAGCATTGTCTTTATACCCGATGATCACCAGGTCAATAGATAGGTTCGGCAAGAAGTACCGGTGCCCATTTTCTAAAATATCTTTCAGATCCATGCAGCAAAAGTAAAAAAATATTTTGTGACACATAGCCACAAATGAAAAAATGGCTTATATTTGTGGCTTATTGACACAAAATGCAGCAACATGAAAAAATTTGTGAAAACCGCTTTAAAAGTACTAGGCATCATCGTCCTCTTGGCCGTCGTCGCAGGACTTGCAGGTTGGTGGTATTTAAGCGCTACCTATCTGAGCTTTGAAAAAAAGTACCAGGAGAAAACGGACATAAAAGAAGTGACGATTGAAGGCTATACCTTCTTGGATAGAAACGGAAATGGCAAGCTGGATATCTACGAAGATGATAGAAAAACCACGGACGAACGCGTAGAAGATTTGCTTTCTCAGATGACCTTAGACGAAAAAATCCACTTACTCAAAGGCTCAGGATTGGCCTCTGCGATAGGAAGGGGCAATTCGGCCGTTGCGGGTGCAGTGGGTACGATTGTACCGACACCTCGATTGGGCATCCCAACTGTCTATTTGTCGGACGGCCCGGCAGGGTTGCGAATTGAGCCGAAGCGCAAAGGCGAAGACCGTACCTATTACTGTACCGCTTTTCCGATCGGCACCTTACTATCATCTACCTGGAACACAGATGTATTGAATGAAGTCGGAACTGCCATGGGAACGGAAGCCCGGGAATACGGCATTGACGTCATTTTGGGCCCGGGTGCAAATATCCACCGACATCCCCTTTGCGGTCGAAACTTTGAATACTACTCAGAAGATCCGGTCTTAACGGGTTTTATTGGCGCGGCCATGGTCAATGGCATCGAATCGCAAGGGGTAGGGACCTCTGTTAAGCACTTTGTTGCCAACAACCAGGAAACCAATCGAAACTTTAATGATGCGATCATTTCGGATAGGGCCATGCGGGAGATTTACCTGAAAGGTTTTGAAATTATAGTCAAAAAATCCCAGCCCTGGACCATTATGTCGTCTTACAACAAGGTAAATGGGACTTATACCTCTGAGAGCAAAGAACTGCTCACCAACATACTTCGAGACGATTGGCAGTTTGAAGGATTGGTGATGTCAGACTGGTTTGGCGGCAGCGACGCGGCAGCTATGGTGGCAGCTGGCAACGACCTTTTGGAACCCGGCACTAACCGACAATGGAAAGCCTTAAAAAAAGCAGCAAAGCATGGCGCATTGACCGAACAAGAGATCGACACTTCTGTCAGGCGCATTTTAAAATTGATTATTGAATCGAGGAAAATGCAGCGCTATCAATATAGTAACAATCCTGCCCTCAACGATCACGCAAAAGTCACTCGCCGCTCAGCGGCAGAAGGCATGGTATTGTTGAAAAATGAACAGGCACTCCCCATTAAAAATGCTAAAAATGTCGCTTTATTGGGCTTGTATTCCTACGACTTCATTGCTGGAGGAACCGGCTCTGGCGATGTCAACGAAGCCTATACGGTTTCTTTGGAAGAAGGCTTGAAAAACGCGGGCTTTGAAATCAACCCGATCGCCAAAAAAGCGTATGAAACCCATAAGGCAAATCATGAAAAAGCATTTGAAAAACCGGAAGGGATGAATGCCATGTTTTCACCTTACAACCCGCCAAAAATGACCTATACGGAGGATGAGTTGAAAACAATTGCAGCGAGTTCGGATATAGGCATCATTACCATTGGTCGAAATAGCGGAGAAGGCGGCGACCGGGTAGAAAAGGATGATTTTTTATTGACCCAAAAAGAGCAAGAGATGATCGCCAATGCCTGCGACGCCTTCCATTCAGCAGGTAAGAAAGTCATCGTCGTATTAAATATAGGAGGCGTTATAGAGACGGCTTCCTGGAAGTCTAAGCCCGATGCGATTTTGTTGGCTTGGCAAGGTGGGCAAGAAGGCGGCAATTCGGTAGCGGACATCTTGAGTGGCCAAGTCAATCCAAGCGGTAAATTGCCCATGACTTTTCCCGTCCACCTAAATGATCACGCAGCAAATGCAAATTTTCCGCTGGACGGTGAACCGATTAGCATGATGTCTTTGTTTTCGGCAAAAAAAGAAAAGAAAGAAGCTGAAAAAATCAAAAACAAAGACTTTACCAATTACGAAGAGAGCATTTACGTAGGTTACCGGCATTTTGACAAAGCGAATTTGGAGGTTTCCTATCCCTTTGGCTACGGATTGAGTTATACCCAATTTGAATACAGTGATTTCATGGTGGAATTGAAAAATGATACCATCTACATCAACGCAACGATCAAGAATACAGGCAGTATGTCTGGAAAAGAAGTCGTCCAAGTTTATACTTCAAAACCTGCGACAGCAATTGACCGACCAGTAAAAGAGCTTAAAACGTTTGCCAAAACAAAAAGCTTGATGGCCGGAGAAGCTACGCCTCTTGTCCTAAAAGTGCCGGTTTCAGAATTAAGTTATTGGTCGGAAGAAGCGGCTAAGTGGATGCTTGAAATGGGGACATATGAAATTCAAGTAGGCGCTTCGTCAAGAGATATTAAGCTCTCCAACAGCATTGAAATCGGGAAATGATCAAACCGAAGCAGGCAGCCTTTAAGGGCTAACCAGGAATGGTGCATAGGGAAGGGCCAACCCTGTGCACCGTTCTTTCCTTTTGCCTAGTAGGGCGCTAAGGGCTAAGCAACTCATTAGGATGAAAAAAAATTTTAGCCCCACTTTGTGCCCTTTGTTTCTTTCTTGCCCCCGTCCGTTCCACTGAAGCGTATCGGCATCAGCGGGATCATGCCGCCCGCATTGATCTGGTCGGGCAGGCCGGGCAGGCGACTGCATAGGGGGTGTGGTTCAAAAAAAAGCAATGCTTATTAAAACCACAAAGTCCACAGAAGTACACAAAGGCTTTTTTGTTCTCTTTCCATTCCTACGCCTTTATATTCCCCGATATAGCCCAGCCAGCGTGCTAGCCCAGTCGTTCCAGCGGAACGGTATCTCTGTTGCCCCGATATAGCCTAGACCGCGCGCTACAGCGTAGCGCTATCTTAACGGCTCAAATTCAAGTACAAAAC
>CALMIR010000121.1 GCA_937864265.1 uncultured Saprospirales bacterium
AATTCCAGCTTCGACTTTCCACTTGTTATTTCCGAAGCCACTTTTCTGACCGACACAAGCTTTCAGCAGGATGTTTCCCAGGACTGGGATTCCAATGAGTTCATGACCTTTGTTCTGTTGGGCAAAAATGCCGATCCAACGCTCGTTGCCACAAAACTGACCCAATTGGTGGACGACAACACTGAGCCGGAAGAAGGTACTTCCGTCAGTTATAGCCTGCAAGGGCTGAAAGACATGCACCTCTACTCAGAGGGCATCGTTGACGGCGCGCGCAACCCTAACGTAGCGGCTTTGAGCAGCGGTTCGCTTTTTTATCTGCGCATTTTCGGGGTGGTCGGGCTGTTTGTACTGTTCATCGCCTGCATTAATTACATGAACCTGACCACCGCAAAAGCTTCCAATCGCAGCAAAGAAATTGGTGTGCGTAAAACTGTCGGTGCATTCCGCCAACACCTTGTCGCCCAGTTTCTAACCGAGTCGGTACTGCTCACGGTAGTCTCCTTCTTAGCAGCAGTGGTGTTGACTAATATATTGCTGCCCTATTTCAACCAATTTTTGCAAAAAGAACTCACGCTCAACCTCCGCAGCGATCCACGCATTTGGCTTTTTAGTATGGCCACCTTGCTGCTAGCTGGTTTATTGGCCGGTAGCTATCCATCGCTTATGCTTTCAAGGTTTAGCCCGGTGATGTTGTTGAAAAATTTAAAACTCAAAAATACGGGCGATTTGTCGCTGCGCAAGATACTGGTGGTGTTCCAGTTTGTGGTTTCGGTGGTAATGATATTCGCCACAATAGTTTTGTATCAGCAGGTTAAATATTTGAATGACAAAGATTTAGGTTTTAAAAAAGACCTATTGATCGTTGTGGACATCAATAGCGGTAAAATCCGCCAAGGGGCAGAAACAGTCCAGGCAGAATTTGCCAAAATACCTGGAGTACGTGAAGTGTCTGTTACCTCCCGTGTGCCTGGCGAGTGGAAAACCATCCCAACGGTCAAGGTCAGGAAAGAGGGGAGCAACGAAGAACATCAGATCGCCTACTTCCTCGGAGTGGACGAGGCGTTTTTTAAGACTTTTGAAATAGAACTGCTGCAAGGGCAGGCATTTAGCAGCCTGGGCGATACCTCCTCGGTGCTGCTCAACGAAACCGCCGCTAAAATGCTCGGTATCGGCGAAGCCAGCGGGCAATGGGTGGAAATACCAGAGCGGGCTTTCGAGACCAGCTATTTCCCCTTGCGAGGCGAGGTTACTTTCCGGGCGAAGGTTACTGGCATCGTAAAGGATTTTCATTTCCAAACCCTACGGGAAAAAATCGCCCCAATGGTCATCGGCTACCAATCGAACCCTGTTCACAGCATTGATTACTTCACATCAAGGGTGGGGCCGAGCGACATCTCTGGCACGCTGCAAAAGATGGAAGCTGCGCTACTCGCTATTGACCCCAACCATCCACTCGAATACCATTTTCTGGACGAACAATTGGCACTCTTTTATGCCGAAGACCGACAGCGTCAAACGATGCTGATCTGGGCGGCAATTGCTGCCATTTTCATCGCCTGTATGGGGCTGTTCGGCTTGGCGACTTACGCTGCCGAGCAGCGGATAAAGGAAATTGGCGTTAGGAAAGTGCTTGGCGCTACGATGGTAGGCATCGTTAGCTTGCTGTCTAAAGACTTCTTGAAATTGGTTCTCATAGCCCTAGTCATTGCCTCCCCGCTCGCTTATTTCTTTATGGAAAAATGGTTGCAAGACTTCGCCTACCGCATTGAAATCCAATGGTGGGTATTTGTGCTGGCAGGCGTATTGGCTATTGGTGTGGCGTTTTTGACGGTGAGCTTTCAGAGTGTGAAGGCAGCGCTGGTGAACCCGGTGAAGAGCCTGCGGAGCGAATAACAATCCGTTAATTCAATTAAAAGCAAAGCTATGTTTCAAAACTATTTCTCCATCACACTACTGCTGTCCTGTTGGCTTTTTGCCCAAAACGACGCTTTCGCCACCAACCTCCGCATCGCCGCTGTCGAATGGCAAGACCTTCGTGAAACGGGCGGCGGCGTCCACGTACAACTCGAATTGCGCTGGGACAACGCCTGGCGCAACGACCGCAACCACGACGCTGCATGGCTTTTTTTTAAACTCACCTTGCCGGAGGGAGCGGGATACCGCCACCTGAAAGTATTGAATGCTGGGCACGAAATGGCTGCCAACCTGCTGCCACAAGGCATCGCAGCCACCTTAAAACCTTCGGCGGACGGAGCTGGACTGTTCGTTTACCCTGCTGCCAAACACCGTGGCGATGTGGCATGGCGGCTGCGTATCGCCCTCGACCCGGCGTTTACCCAAGACCGCGAATTGAACTTATGGCACTGTCGGCTCGAAGCGTTTGGTGTCGAGATGGTGCAGATACCTGAAGGCGCTTTTACCCTCGGCGACCCCGATACGACGGCACTCCGGTTTGGCGCATTGTACCGCTCCGGCGGCGCGGGAAGACCGGATGGGCTTTTTAGTATAACTTCTGAAGATCAGTCGGTTGTGGTCGGTGAGGCCGCTGGGCAACTCTGCTACCGCAACCCCCAACCGGAATACCAGGGCGATTTGCAGGGTGAACTGCCCCCGGCGTTTCCGAAAGGTTACCGCTCGTTTTTCATCATGAAATATGAGCTGTCGCAAGGGGAATACGCCGCTTTTTTGAATACCCTGAGCGACGAGCAAACCCAGCTCCGGGTAAACTTCGGCGGCAGGGATTACCACGACAACCGGGGAACGATTTACCTCGCGGCCAACCGTTACCAGACCGAAAAACAGCACCGCCCCTGCAACTACCTTTCCTGGAACGATGCCTGTGCCTTCGCCGACTGGGCTGGTTTGCGACCCATGACGGAACTCGAATTTGAAAAAGCCTGCCGGGGAACAGCCGCCGCTGTGCCAAACGAGTACGCTTGGGGAACGGATTCCAAGACGAGGCTCGCCCGCCATGTTAACCCCGACGGTGACCTCGCTTGGTCGGAAGGCTTCGAGGAAAGCCAACTAACCGATGCCAACCGGGACGTGTTTGGTGCTTCCTTTTACTGGGTCATGGACTTATCGGGCGGAGGGGTCTGGGAACGCTGCGTCACCATCGGCAGCGAAAAAGGTCGTGCGTTCAAAGGCTCGCATGGCGACGGTCGCCTGGGCTGGTACGGCGATGCCACGAACGAAGACTGGGCAAAGGGCGACCCCGACGGCGAGGGTTGGGGCTTCCGGGGCGGGGGTTTTTATTACTTCAACCGCTCGTACAGCGAATTTAACCCGCACAGCCCAGTCGCTTATCGCCGCTACGGCGCCTGGGCGGGTGGCAACCGTTCGGTGGCTTACGGGAGTCGGTTCACAAGAACGGCAGATTAGGCTCTAACGACACATTTCTAAATTCCTATTTCAATCAACAAGTTAGCATTTTTATTTCACAAGAAGATTACCCGATATGAGATTGACTATCTCTTTATTACTTGCCCTCGCGATCACGGGGGGTTTTGCTCAAACTGACGACAAATACTTCGATGGTATCCACATCGGCGCAAATGTTGGTTCACAAAACCTATTTGGAGGCTCTTTTGTGGACGGTGTGGATGTATTGGCGCAAGAATTCCGCTTCGTAGCTGAATTGTTTACGGGTTTTCGCAAGCAGTTTTTGAAGGGTAGGATGATGGCAGGAGCGGAAGTTCAAATCGGTTTTACCGATGGCAATTTAATACACCAAAATCCTGCCGAATCGTTGACAATCAACTACAAAAACAATTTTCAAAGCGGCTACGGACTGACGCTGGGCGCTGTTTTTTTAAAAAAGAAAACACTCCTCGCCTACGCTTACGCCTTCGAGACGGAGCGAAAGTTTGACGTGAGCATTCGGGATGCCTTCGGCACTTACCAGCAAAAAGACGAACAAGGAATGCTCAAGTACGGGCTGGGGCTAGAGGCGAAAATTTGGCGGGGGCTGCACGCCCGTGCTACGCTTGGTAGGCTACGAGTGGACTTCGGCGACCAAATCACGAACATCGAGGTGGACGATAAATGGGACTTCACGGCAGGGGTAGTCTGGCAGTTTCGACTAAAAATAAATCAATAAAAAATCTGTGTCCAATAATCATCATGCGCCTGCTAACGCTTGGCCTGCCAGCCCAGAACATACTCGTCAGCAGCCACAACACCAACTCCGTCAAGCAATACGACCATGGCTGCACTAGAGTATGGACAAAATCGGGAAGCGAATTTTTCTGCGTTATTTAGCAAGAATAAACAACTCTCCACCCTCCACTGTCCCCTAACTTCACTAAAAAAACGTCGTATGTCAAAACCACCATTTCATCTTATCCTCATTGCCCTCCTGCTTGCACAAACAGCTGCCTGCCAGAACGCCACACCCTTGCTTACGCCCGACCAATTGGGAAGCCGCTTCGTGGAAGCCATCAACGCTGAAGATGCTGCCCTGCAGGAAGCTATTGCAACGGAAGTTTATTCCGAAGCCACCATTCAATCAATTGGGATACAGCGAATTACGGCACATTTTCAGGAACTCCACCGACGCTATGCCCCGCTCGACTACCACCATAGCGACAGACTGGAGTATAAAAAGCCTACTGGAACGTCCTATGTGCTGCATATTTATGCCCGCAAAAAAGGAGAGGTGATGTACAGCGACTTCCAGTTTTACCTCGAATCCACACCTCCCCACCGCATTGACAAACTGGTATTTGTGGCGGAGGTCGCCGAGCCGATTTCCCTGCCAAACGGAAGCATCGAGCAACAGCAAACGCTCGACTGGCTCGACGGTTATATCCAAAAGTTGGAGCTGGAGAACGACCTCTCAGGCAGTATCCTCATCGCCAAGGGCGACCAGGTGCTTTTTGAAAAATATTGGGGTTTCGCCGATATTGAAAATACCCAGAAAATAAACGCCGAATCGCTTTTTGGGCTGGCATCGGGCAGCAAGATGTTTACGGCTGTGGCCATTGTGCAGTTGATGGAACAGGGCAAACTGAAACTGACGGACAAACTCACCGACTATTTTCCCGATTTTCCAAACCATGCCTGGGCAGACCGGGTGACTTTGAAACACCTGCTATCGCACACTTCCGGTATAGCTGAATACTGGACTTCGGAAAATCAACCTGCCATGCTTCGTTTCGAGCATTGGCACGAGTACCTGCCGCTGATTTACAAGGAGGGATTCCAATTCGAGCCGGGCACGGAGTCTGGCTATTCCAACTCCAATTTTATGCTGCTTGGCTTCATCGTTGAAAGGGCAAGCGGACAGGATTACTTCCAATACATCGAGGACAATATCCTGAAAAAAGCAGGCATGGTTCGTAGCGGCTACTTCGACCACAACGACAAGAACCTGCCCTTGGTAGTACCCTATGCCCGTCAGGAAGGCGGCGGCTGGGTGAACAATCGCTCGAAACAGTTTCGGAAAGGCTCACCTGCCGGGGGATGCTACTCCAATGCCACCGATATGCTACTTTTTTGCAAGGCGCTGAAAAATAATCAGTTGGTAAGCTCCGAAAGCCTAATGTTGATGACGACTGATTGGACAGTGGGTACAAAGGATGCCCAACCCTACGGCCTGGGGCTTATCTTGGAGCAATATGCAATGGAGCCGACTTACGGTCACGGAGGTACAGCGGGCGGCGTGAATTTTGAGTTTCGGTATTTCCCCCGGATGGACATTGCGCTGCTCGTTTTCAACAATCAGAATAATGGAGCATACGACGACCTCAAACGAAATACGCTGAAATTGATTTCGGGGGCGAGATGAGGCTTCGTTTTTTCAAAAAAGCAATTGCTTATGTTAAATTTGTCAGGATTTTACGTTTCAAAAAAGGGAAAGATGGTTATTTTAAGAACGTTGTTCCTAGTGCTTTTTACAGCAGTTTCACATTTTGCAACAGCCCAGCAAGTTGCAGACACGGCTTTTGTTTATACCTCAAAACAACCGAAATATGCGGCGGGCAAAGGCAGCACTATACAGATAGATGAGGCCCATTTCAATTTTCATACCTTGAATGGCCGCTACGCGCCGTTTGCTAAAGTACTTGAACTGGATGGCTATGAGGTTGGCGCTAACACCGAGCCTTTCGACTTGCAAAGACTTCAATCCTGCCGCATTTTGGTCATTTCCAACCCACTGGACAGTAGTAATGTTGGCAACTGGAGTTTGCCCAACCACTCTGCATTCACCAACAGTGAAATCGAAGCAGTCAACCAATGGGTCAAAAGCGGCGGCAGGTTGTTGTTGATAGCCGACCATATGCCTTTTGCCGGGGCTGCTGAAGCCTTGGGGCGGTCTTTTGAGTTTGAGTTTTTGAATTGCTTTGCATTCGACAACCGGCAGCGCAACTTTGAACGGTTCTATGCTGGCAATGGTAGCTTACTTCCCCATTCCATCACGCAGGGCATTGACACACTGGTTACTTTTACTGGCAGTGCCTTTAGGATACCCGATAGCGCTACACCATTGTTGGCTTTAAAAAATTATACCCTATTGATGCCCGATACCGCTTGGCAATTTGAAGAAACTACCCCTTATGAATCAGGCGACGGCTACTTTCAGGGCGCTTGTATGCACTATGGGAAAGGCCGTATTGTCGTAATGGGCGAGGCTGCCATGTTTTCTGCCCAACTTGCGGGCCCCAACCGCAACCAGATAGGAATGAACACGCCTGAAGCGGGTCAAAATGCCCAATTTTTGTTGAATATCATCCATTGGCTAGATGAATGAACCTATGGCAATTCTTGTGATTTGAAGCAAAAAGCTTAGATACCTCCTTTACTTCGCTATGCTTTTTGCTTAGTCTTTTCCACAAGAATGGTCATTGAACGAAATTTAAAAACAACCACATAAAATGAAAAAAACAATAGTCTTGCTGTTTTTTGGTTTACTATTTTTGAATGCAAAAGGACAAACCAATTCAGACAGCCTACTCGTCCACCGCGCTGCGCTTGAATACCTGGAAGGATTTTATGAAGGCGATACCCTCAAACTTCAGCGTTGCCTCAGCCCGGAATTGCACAAATACGGTTACTACAAAGACCAAACAGGGCTGTATGAAGGCGATAAAATGAGTTATACCGATGCCATTGCTTTTGCTAAGAATGTGCTGGAAAAAAAGCGTTTCGCCAAACCAGATGCGCCCAAACAGGTGAATGTGATAGAAGTACAGGAAAAGATCGCCTGTGTCAAAGTAGTCGCCTGGTGGGGAATGGACTATCTGCTGTTGGCCAAGCACGGGGAGAACTGGCGCATCGAGCAGGTCATTTGGCAGGGGCCTTTGAAAACGGTGAGAAGATAAGTATTGGAGCGGCAGGGACTTGCTCTATTGGGGGATGACGTGTTTGCGGAAAACCTGATATTATTGGGCAACTATCCAGCGCTCCAGAGGGTTGGGCTGAATAGCTATCAATAGATCATAAGCATTAGAACTGTCCATGGAGGTTGTCACAAATGCCAATTTTCGGGGGTATTTGAGCCAAAGGCAGCATTATTGATGATTATCAACTATCTTTGGTTGATGTGATACAATTTGTAAGCATACTAGCGCTTAGAAGTCTTTGTTCAATAATGCTCCACCATGAGAAAAATAGCCGTCCTTGTTCCTAAAGGCGAAACCATGAGTAGTGCCGTAGTTGCACCCAACGTCATTTTTACCAAGGTGAATGACATGCTGACAGAGATGGGACAAGCGCCCGCTTTCGAGGTTCAATTTGTGGGTTGCCAAAAAAATCTATCGCTTGATGGAGGTACTTTTTGGGTGAAACCGCATCGCTTGCTACCCCAGGCAGGCGGCTATGACCTCGTTCTGCTGCCGGGTTTTACAGGTGAAGTGATGCCTACGCTTTCAGCAAACAAGCCGCTTATCGCTTGGCTGAAAAAACAGCGCCTAGAATATGGCACCGAGTTGGCAAGCCTATGTAGCGGTGCTTTTTTTATAGCGGCAACAGGTCTGGCAGAGGGAAAAAAAATGACTACCCATTGGGCTTATGCCGAGGCATTTCGAGCACTATTCCCTGAGGTCAAACTATTGCCTGATCGTATCGTCACGGATGACGGGGGCATTTACGCCAGTGGGGGCGCTTATTCTTCGCTAAATTTGGTGCTGTATCTTTTGGAAAAATTTTGCGGTAAAAGTATGGCAATTTGGGCATCAAAAGTATTTCAGATTGACATCCAGCGCGCTTCGCAAAAACCCTTCCTGATTTTTAATGGACAAAAATCCCATATAGACGAGCAAATAAAAACCGTACAGGACTTCATCGAGTCGAACTACCATGATACGCTTACTGTGAATAACCTGGCGCATCGCTTCTTATTTAGCCGCCGCAATTTTTTGCGCCGATTCAAAGACGCTACTGGCAACACGCCTATAGAATACCTGCAAAGAGTGCGTATCGAAGCAGCCAAACGCCTACTCGAACACAGCCCTAAAAATGTAGGAGAGGTCGTCTCAGAAGTCGGTTATGCAGATGAAAAAACCTTCCGCATTTTATTCAAAAAACATACTGGATTTTCGCCTTTTGCCTACCGAGAACGGTATCGACAGGCATAATCGGTCGTGTCCCTTTTCCACCCTTATATTGTCCCAACTTACCCTTTTCCCGATGGCAGGCAAGTTCGAAATTTGTGTTGTCAAATGCATCCTATTTCGCTTGCTTCTTGCACAAAGTAGGAGCCTGATTTATTTCTCATCAATCACCATTATCAATTGAAGCTATGAAAAATTTCAACTACTTCTTGTTGGTCTATTTGTTTTTTTCCACCCACCTGCTTTCCCAGGAAATTTATTTCCCGCCCTTGACAGGAGACGAATGGGAAACGATTAACCCCGCTGACTTGGACTGGTGTAGCGACAAAATCGACAGTTTGTATGCCTTTCTGGAGGCCACTGATACTAAGGCTTTTCTTTTGTTAAAAGATGGTAAAATTGTTCTAGAAAAATACTTTGATAACTTCGCGCCCACCGACGAATGGTATTGGGCTTCGGCTGCAAAGCCTATGATGGGGGTATTAACGGGTATCGCGCAACAAAACGATATCTTACACCTGGACGATCCCACTAGCAATTATTTAGGCAACGGCTGGACTACTGCAGCCCCTGAAAAAGAATCGCTGATTACCTTGCGCCATCATCTGTCTATGACATGCGGGCTAAATGATTCCCTGAATAATTTTTGTACAACGCCTGCCTGCCTCCAATATTTGGCAGACGCGGGTGATCGCTGGTCTTATCACAATGCCACCTATTATCTCATGGCGGATGTACTAGAGGAAGCTACTGGAAAAACGCTCAACCAATATTTTGATGAAGCTATTACGGCCACTACGGGTATCGATGGAAATTGGCAAAACTCTGGCTACGCCAAAGTATTGTATTCTACTCCCAGGGATTTCGCCCGCTTTGGCTTGCTGATGCTGAATAAGGGCTATTGGGGCAATATGCCTGTACTGACTGATACCGTTTTTTTTCAAGAGATGATCACGCCTGCTCAACCCCTCAATAAGGCATACGGGTATTATTGGTGGCTCAATGGGCAGGATACGTACATGGTGCCTTACACCCAAGAGCAATTTTCAGGCAGCTTGTGTCCCGATGCGCCGGAGGATTTATACACGGGGGTTGGGGCAAGTGGCCAATACCTCAATATCGTGCCGAGTGAAGGATTGGTTCTGGTCCGCATGGGAGAATACCTGTCCGGAACTTTATCTCCATTTGAATACAACAATGATTTTTGGAAATTTATCAACGATTTCGATTGCCTGTCTAACGGACAGATCGAGCAGGATGATTTGGACTTACACCTTTATCCTAATCCCGTTGTTGAGAAGCTTATGTTAACGATACCGGAGAATATGGATCATTACTCGGTGCATGTTTTTGATGCATTAGGCGTTGAAAAAATCATGGCTGAAAATACCGCCGACATTCAGATGGCCAATTTGCCGCAAGGCGTATATTGGGTCGTGATTAGAAACGGCAATTCCTATCAGGGTAAAGCGGTTTTTAAACGATAAAAATTGATACGGAGCTGTTACTTTGCTTCATGAAAATTGTCTTTTCATAGTAAGTAGTGCAAAAAATTAATTCCCGATTTATAAAAATCCTTACCCTGGCGAAGCTCGCTAGGGTAAGGACAAAATCGGGAACTTAATTTTTCTGCGCTGCTAAAGCGAATTTTGTTGACCTTTAAACGTTCCTTTACTATGAAAAAGACCTTAACCCTGCTACTGTTTTTTTTCTTCTTGACCCAAACCTTCGGCCAAAGCAATTTATCAGCCAGCGAATGGCAAGCCGACCTCGCCTTCCTGAAAGAAACGGTACACAAAGATTATCCCTTCCTTTTCAAAAAAATAACGGCGGCGGAGTGGGACGCCCAAGTGGACAAGTTGCACGAAGCCATCCCAATGATGCAGCCCCACGAAATCGTAGCTGGCATCGGGCGACTCGTTTCTGCCTTTAAATATGGCCATACGGACATTGGATGGGGGCAAATCCCCGTCCAGTCCCACCTGGTACCACTCAACCTGTACTGGTTTAGCGATGGTATTTATGTAGAAGGCTGCCACAAGGATTATGCAGCGGCGCTAGGTGCCAAACTGCTGAAAGTAGAAGGCATGCCCATTGAAAAAGCCTTGGATGCAGTGCGGGCTTTGACGCCAGTGGAAAACGAGCAGTTCTTTAAAGCTTATGGCCTTGATATGCTGCTTGTGCCCGAAGCCCTTCATGCCCAAGGTGTTTCAACATCTTTGAAAAAAACGATCACTTTCACCCTGGAGCAAGGCGGTAAAACCTTTGACAAAACTTTCGATGCCATTGAGGCAACCCGTCTGCCGCGCCAATACGGCCTCATCCAAGCTTCTGACGATTGGCTGAGTGTGCGCGACCAAAACGATACCCCATTTTACCTGAAAAACCTCGACAAGATTTATTACTTCGAATACTTGCCGGATAGCAAAACGGTATATGTTCGCCACAGCCAGATTCAGGACGAGCAGGACGATCCCATTCCGGCTTTTTATGCGCGGGTATTTGATTTTATTGAGAAAAACGAGGTAGATCGCCTTGTATTAGACGTGCGCTTGAATGGCGGGGGCAATAATTATAAAAACAAACCCATCGTAACAGGCCTTATCCGTTGTGAAAAGATCAACCAGCCGGGCAAACTCTTCGTGATCATTGGTCGGCGGACTTTTTCTGCCTGCCAGAACTTGGTAAACGAAATAGATACCTACACTAATGCCCTTTTTATAGGTGAACCTACCTCTGAAAACATCAACTTTTATGGTGACAACCGCCGGGTGGAGCTGCCCAATAGCAAAATTCCTGTTTTCCTTTCTTTTGCCTGGTGGCAGGATAAGCCGCAGTGGGAAAATGCCGATTGGTTGGCGCCTGATATTGCAGTAGAAATGAGTTTTGAAGATTATCGCGCTAATCGGGATACTGTGCTGGCTGCAGCAATAAATATTTCGGCAGAGGGCCTTGTCATCGACCCAATGGGACACATGCAGGCCCTTTATATGGCTGGAAAACTAGATGAAATCAAGTCCGAAGCCGCTAAAATGATTGTCGATCCGCGCTACAAGTTCATCAATTTTGAAAGCGAGATCAACAGCAAAGGCTACAACTTAATGCAGGGCGGACAGATGGAGGCCGCGTATTTTGTTTTTCAACTGAACACAGAACTATTTCCAATGTCAGCTAATGTATGGGATAGCTTTGCTGAGGTCAATTGGAAAAGTGGCAATAAAGACAAAGCCATCCAGTTTTACAAAAAAGCCATTTCGCTTGACCCGCATGGAGGGGTAGGGGACAATGCACGAGCCATGCTAAAAGAGGTAGAAGCCGGGAAATAAACATAGCCTCTAAGCTATTCTACCCTAAGCGCTATCAATAGATTTTTTTGTTGAAGCCAGTTGCGCCAGTTAAAAAAAATTCTTGTTGCTCCTCCCACTAATTCCAAGTGGGAGGAAAAGTTATGTCCATGCGCTAGGGTATCACGGCGGCTATGCAATCAATTTCTATAAGGCAGCCGTAGTGCAGGGCTTTGCAGGGGACTACAATTCTGGCGGGTTTGTGGTGGCCCATTATGCGGGCGTACTCCGCATTGATGCGCGGCCAAAGCGCAATATCACTCACAAAAATGTTCACTTTGAGGATATGCTCAAGGCTGCTATTGGCTGCCTCCAATATGGCCGCTATATTTTGAAAACAAAGGGCGGTTTGCTCTTCGATGCTGCCTAATTGTACCGCACCGCTGGCGTCAATGGGCAATTGCCCGCTCACATACACCACATGATTGTGCACCGTAGCAGGGGAATAATGCCCCTTGGGCGTGGCTATGGCAGGCGTAGTTATGGTTTGAATGGCCATTTTTTGCGTGATTTATGGGGTAAATATGGCCAGGATAATTGGTTTGGACAAAAGTAGGGGTGGATTTCTTGTAATTTATGCCCATCAGTTATCGGGCAACAGCTAAAAGGCACCCTTTATCCTTGGCTTTTTAGTACCTTTACATTTATAATTTTCAAATAAGCGCATGGCAAAAGAATTCAATATAACCGGTACCTGTATTCCATCGAGGCACTACATGGCGGATATAGCTGAAAAGCTGAAACCTGCCCTTCAGTTGATAGAGGAAGGTAAATATTTTGCCATCAACCGTCCAAGGCAGTTTGGGAAAACGACTACCATGTCATTGCTTCGCAAAAAGCTGGAACTACTGCCGGACTATCTGCCTTTTTCCATTAGTTTTGAAGGACTGCACACCGAGGCATTCAAAGATGAAGCCGCTTTGAGCCAAACTTTTTTTGGGCTATTGGAAAACCAAGCAGAACTGAAAGCTGATGCAGAAATAGCGAACCATATCACTAAATCAATCCAAGAAATCCACAGCTTCAAAGACTTATCACGAGCCATCACCAAGCTGGTAAAAGCAGCGGGTGGTCGGAAGGTAGTGATTTTCATTGATGAAGTGGACAAAAGCAGCGACAACGCCCTGTTTGTCAGCTTTCTTGGACTATTGCGTACCAAATACCTGGCTGCACAGGATGAATTGGATTTTACTTTCCACAGCGTGGTTTTGGCCGGACTCTACGATGTCAAAACCCTCAAGCTAAAACTGCGCCCCGGCGAAGAGGCGAAGTACAACAGCCCCTGGAACATCGCCGCCGACTTCGATGTGGACATGAGCCTGCACCCCCATGAAATTGTACCCATGCTCGAAGATTATTGCCAGGAGCAGGGGGTTGAAATGGATATTCCGGATATGGCAGAAAGGTTGTACTACCACACCTCTGGCTATCCATTTTTGGTGAGCAAGCTCTGCAAAATCATAGCCGAAGTGCTGCTGCCCAAAAAAGAAACCAAAATTTGGACGCTGGAAGATTTGGAAGCATCCGTCCGGTTACTCATTCGCGAGAACAATACCAATTTCGATAGCCTGATCAAAAATCTGGAAAACAACCCCGAGTTGTACAACTTGGCTTTTGAGGTTGTGGTCAATGGTTTGGATATGCCTTTCGATCCTCACGAACCGACAACAAAACTGGGTAGGCTTTTCGGTGTGTTTAAAGAAAATGGCCGGCTAAAAATACACAATCGGATATACGAACACATCCTGCTCAACTACATGACGGCCAAGGCATTCAACGAGCACCTCCAACGCCGCCGGGAGGAATTTCCCACCCATTTTAGCACTGACAACAACGAGCTGGATCTTGAAGCGGTGCTGCTGCGCTTTCAACGCTACATGCGAGAGCAGTACAGTGGTCAGGATCAAGCCTTTCTGGAGCGGGAATGGCGGCTTGTCTTTCTGGCCTTCCTCAAGCCCATCATCAATGGCAAGGGGCACGACTTCAAGGAAGTGCAGGTGTCGGAAGAAAAACGCTTGGATGTGGTGCTGACCTACTATCAATACAAGTATGTAGTGGAACTCAAACGCTGGTATGGCCCTAAAGCCCACGAAAAGGGGCTGGCTCAACTGAGCGACTACCTCGATCAGCAGCACCTGCAAAAGGGCTTTCTCCTTATTTTTGAACACCGCACAGAGAAAACTTGGCGGCAGGAGCGCATCCTGTACGGGAACAAGGAAATATTTGCGGTTTGGGTGTGATGAGGGGAAGATATTGTAGTTTTTTATGCTGAAGTAGGCCTTACAAAGTCATCTTCGACATCTTCCACATCGCATGCAAATGGTGCGCCTCGTGCAGCACAAAGAACTCGTGCCATTCCATCAGGGTAAGCCTGCCATATACGGGGTGCGTCCCCGGTTTTTTCAAAATCTGGTCAGTAAATTCAAGGAACTGATTGTAAACAGCAAAGCGGTCGTTGATCAACTGGTGGATTTGCCACTCTTTGTCATTTTGAAGCCAACTTTTGAACGCTGCGTCATTTTCGGCGGCATATCTTGGGATGGAGGGATTGAGTTCCGTAAGTATGCGATCAACCTTTTGTATAAAAAGATGCTGATACCGCACCAAATGGGCGAAATGTTCGAAAACACTCCATTTGTCAGAGGCAGGTCGGCGGCTCAAAATGGAGTCTGGGGTATCAAGCATAATGGTCATACCCACTTCGTGTTGACCGGACAGGCGGTTCTCAATAACTGCTCTGGTATCCATATTGATCTATGTTGAAATCCAAAACAAGGATTGATTTTTTCAAGAAAATCAGCCTCCCACGATGATTACGCATGCATTTAGCAAAAAATGACAAGGCAATTATAGGGCAAGTTACGTCTTTTGCAGTTAATATCTGTCTTTTACGTTGATTGGTCGCATTTTCAGCCAGCCCATTTGACGGCTTTTCTGAGTTGCCATTGGATTTGGGCATTACCCGATTTTTTAAACATTCAAATATTTAGCTAGCTATGAAGTTCTAATCAACAATTTTCATCGTTTTTTTCATTACTACAATTTCAATTGCACAAGGTTGGTACAGATCTTACTTTGAATAGGTCAGACTCTCCTCAAAACCGCCGAACATACGTTTTCTTCCACCGGAGCGCCCTCTGTCAGAATCGTTTTTGATGGGACGACTAAGGCGGATAGGGTTTGAATGTTAACCAATTATGTGACGGGTCAAAAAATGACAATTATGAAATATCACTGTCTCCTGTTTTTACTTTTTCTAATTCCAGTTGGATGCAGGGATTCGGACAAAAAGCCTTCATTGCAAACTGTTGCGGAAAACTCCCAACTTCGGCCACCGAGCAGGTCGGTGGAACAGAACGTGTTGGCTTCAGACAGCCTCCCGGCAGTACAAATCAAAGTTGCCGATGAGTTCCATTTTGTTGGCAATTTCGATTTTGAAATCATCGCCAATTCTGATGAGTATGCTGATTCCATCCAAGGAAAACCCATTGCAAAAGGAGAAAGGTTTGTGTTTGCTTCAGCCGCCGATAAAGTGGTTGACAAGCTGTTTATTGTCCAGTTTGAAGGCTTTTTGCCTGAATATGATTTTACCTACAATTACAATTTTGACAAGGCGGAATTTATCGGTAGCAAGAAATACCGGCACAACACCTGGTTTTACAACAACAAGGAGTTAGCTCAGGAAAACCCCGGCAACGAAGGCGCAAAAACAACCGCCTTTTTGGAAGAGAAAGGCTATAAATTGGAAGATGAGTTTATGATGTCGAGGTTTGTCGGACTGGCAAGCGAAGACCGAAAAAATGAAATCATCATCTTCTATATTGAAATGCTGAAACACACGACTGGCTATTCTTTGCAAGAGTTTGAGAATACTTTGCCAAAGGAGAAAGCCAATGCCATCGAACAGTCATTCATCGAGCGTTCGAAAGGCAGTTTTTTAATCATAAAGGGATAATAGCACCGGCTAAAAGGGCAATGTTTTAGAAAAATCAACACCCGGCTCTTCTTTGCGATAAATCGGAAAAGGTTATGGCAATGGGCTAGGAGCAAAGGTCGCAGTTTTCAAGAATGCAGACAGCTCGGTAGGGATAGTGTGATAGCGACTATTAGGGGGAAGATTAGCGGCCAGCGAAGCAGACAAACTATGAAGCATTGCATCTGCTACACTTTCCATGCTTCATACAAAAACTATTAAAAATATGAACCCGGTAAAAGCAGCGCTGCCAATTTTATGGTATTTCTTTTTATTGATTCTTTTGCAATCCGCCTGCAGCAAGAAGGAGCAGCCATTTGAAGTGGGCGATGAAGCTATTTCCAACGAAGAACAAGAGCCTGATTGGCTGGCTTACGGGCGAACACATAATGAAAGGCGGTTTGGCCCGGCGGACGATATTAATGTGAATAACGTAAAAAACCTAAAAGTGGACTGGTACCTGGATTTGCCCGATGATGTGGGCTTGGTATCTACTCCTTTGGTTGTAAATGGCAGGATGTATTTTACCGGTACCATGAATATCGTAAGAGCCGTTAATGCTATGAGTGGGGAGCTGATATGGACTTTTGACCCAGAAGTAGGAAAGCATATTCGTGGCAAGAAACAAGCAGGGTTTGTCCATAATCGGGGGCTTTCTTTTTATAAAGGGAAAATTTTTGGTGCTACCTGGGATGGGCGGTTGTTTGCACTTGATGCGGAGACGGGAGAAAAATTATGGATGGTTCAAACATTTGAACCGGAGCGGGCACTTTATATTACCGGGACACCGAAAGCGTTCAAAGACAAAGTTTTGATTGGTAATGGAGGTACGGAAAATGGCCCGTCAAGAGGATTTGTAACGGCATACGATGCTGAAACCGGAAAAGAAGCCTGGAAGTTTTACATCGTTCCCGGAGATCCTGCAAAGGGATTTGAAAATGAGGCCATGAAAATGGCAGCAGAAACCTGGAAAGGGGAATGGTGGAAACATGGTGGTGGTGGGAATGCATGGCATGGCTTCACCTATGACCCTGATTTTGACGTGTTGTATATTGGAACAGGAAATGGTTCTCCTTGGAACCAAAAGATCAGAAGCCCTGGAGGAGGGGACAATTTATTTCTTTGCTCTATTGTTGCGCTCGACCCTGACACCGGGGAATACTTATGGCATTACCAAACTACCCCCGGAGAAAGTTGGGATTATAACTCGACGATGGATATCGTTTTAGCTGATTTGATTATTGATGGCGAGGAGGTCAAGGCAATCCTGCATGCGCCGAAGAACGGCTTCTTTTACGTGATCAATCGAGCCAATGGAAAATTAATTTCCGCAAAACCTTTTGTGGAGACAAGCTGGGCTACTCATATTGACATCAATACTGGAAGACCCGTTGAGACAGCAGGCATCCGGTATGAAGATGCGCCGGCCTATATAACTCCCGGAGCGAACGGTGCGCATGGTTGGCAAGCTATGTCGTACAACCCTAATACCGGACTAGCTTATATTCCTGCACTGCATGAGGGGTTTATTTATTCGGATAAGGGATATGACCTTGAAAAATGGAAGTCAATTGAATTTGTAGGTGGCACAGGAGTTGGTTTGTACCCATCAAAGCAGCAACCCAAGGCTTACCCAGCATCATTGATAGCATGGGATCCAATAAAGCAGCAAGAGGTTTGGTCTGTACCTCAAAATAAATTTTGGAACGGCGGGACTTTAACCACCGCTGGCAATTTGGTTTTTCAGGGGAGGTCTGATGGCATGTTGTTGGCTTACAATGCGTCATCTGGGGATATGGTTTGGGAGTTCAATGCAGGATTGGGAATTTCAGCCCCTCCTATTACCTATAAGATAAATGGCAGACAATATATTTCAGTGCTTGTAGGATGGGGAGGTATATATGCCGGTGTCGGAGGACAGGATGCCTACGATATGGGATGGGCGTATGGGGTACATACACGAAGGTTGATAACATTTTCGCTTGAAGGCAAAGCAAATATGCCGGCACTCCCTCCTCCTTTTTATCCTCAACCTCTTGTTGTTCAGGATTTTGAGGTGGATCAAGATTTGCTTGCAAAAGGAGCTGACCAATATTATACACGAGGTTGTAACAGGTGTCATGGAAGTAGCGGAATATCAGGAGGTATGGCACCCGACCTCAGGGCATCGCCTATTTGTGTCAACAAAGACGTTTTTGCTTCCGTCGTTAAAGCGGGTTCCAGCGTGAACAGGGGAATGCCTCAATACGAAGATATTAAGGAAGAAGAGTTAATGGCATTAATGCATTTTATTAGAAATTGTGCCCATACGAGTATTACAGGAAAGTAGATAAGATGAGCTGATGAATACTTGAATCCACGTATTATAATTGGAGAAATCCTTGTTTTTTACCAACATTTCTCCAATTATAAGCAGATGTTATGTACCAAAACATCATAGGTCGAACAAAAGAATTAGCGATACTAGAGAAAATCATGCAGGCTGATCAAGCAGAATTTCTCGCTGTATATGGACGAAGGCGAGTTGGTAAAACCTTCCTGATATATGAATTTTTCAAACCCCATCTGGTGTTCTCTTTTTCCGGCTCATTTGAGCAGCCTCTGGCCGTACAGCTTGGGCATTTTTTTAAAGAATACCTACGGGCTACGAATGGGCGAATGGAAAGTATCCCCCCCAAAGACTGGAATACGGCATTTTCTTATCTTACTGACTTTCTGAAACAAGAATGGATTGGAAAGAAAGAGAAGGCAGTAGTGTTTATAGATGAAATGCCCTGGTTGGACTCTCCCCGTTCGGGGTTTATAGCAGCATTAGAATATTTTTGGAATCAACACGCCTCTAAGATGCCACAAGTAGTGCTAGTGGCATGCGTTTCAAAGGCTTCTTGGATCAAGCAAAAGTTACTCAAATCAAAGGGCGGATTATACAATAGAGTTACAAAAAGAATAGAATTAAAGCCTTTCAACTTACAAGAAACGGCAGCCTATTGTGCTCATAAACGGCTGAAGTTTTCCAATTACCAGATTGCACGTTTGTATATGGTGATGGGAGGCATACCCTTTTATTTGAATGAGCTTAGCACAGGAAAAAGTGTTGATCAACTTATTGACGAAATTTGTTTTTCGACGAACGGACTTTTGTCAGAAGAATTTGAGCAGATTTATCATTCTTTGTTTAAAAGTGCAGAACACCATATGGCTTTGGTGGAAACACTTGCGAAATACCCTTATGGGCTTACGCGAAAAAGGCTCGTCCAACTATCTGGTTTAGGAGATG
This sequence comes from uncultured Saprospirales bacterium, assembly GCA_937864265.1. Lineage (GTDB taxonomy): Bacteria > Bacteroidota > Bacteroidia > Chitinophagales > Saprospiraceae > CALMIR01. The sequence goes on from CALMIR010000121.1 coordinate 19,147, forward strand.
GCGGCGTTTTTGTCAGAGCTTTGGATGATTTGACCGAAAGTGGTTTTTTAATCAAGCATCAACCTTTCCAGAAAAAGGCAAAAGATAGTATTTATCGACTTATTGACATGTATTCGTTATTTTATATTCGTTTTATCCGAGGAAATGTCTCTGGTTTGGAAAACACCTTTCAGCAAATTGTAACTGATAGCAGTTATCAGGCTTGGTGTGGGTATGCATTTGAAAATATTTGCATGCTCCATATACCACAAATAATAAAGGCAATGGGTTTGAGCGGTACTTTCACACAGGTGTCCTCGTGGTATCATAAGGGAAACGATGAAATACCCGGTGCTCAAATTGATTTACTTATTGATCGGAAAGATGGGATGATTAATTGCTGCGAAGCTAAATTTACCAGCAATGAATTCGTTATTACTAAGGACTATGCTGCTACATTGCGCCGCAAGCGAAGTGTATTTCAACAAGTTACCGGCACAAAAAAGAATGTTGTCACTACCCTGATCTCTACTTGGCCTGCATTGCGAAATAGTTACTATCAGGATGAGGTATATTCGGAAGTAACTCTGGATGATTTATTTGGTTAATGACGTGTATAAGTGGCAACTAAACATTAACTACCACACGTGAATGATGGATAAGCTAACTTGGGCAAAACATCTGCACTCGATGCCTCCAAGAACCCACAGGTGTATATATGGTGAAGAATCGCGGGGAAATTAGGCATATTAACGCAGAAAAATTAAACTTTCCGATTTGTCCTTACCCTAGCGGATTAAACGGTTCATTTTAAGTGTTTCCGCTAGGGTGAGGACTTTGATAAATCGGAAAGTAATTTTTTGCACACTACATAGTAACGTTTTTTGCACTTGCCTTTCCAAACTGTTTGCGTCCCTTATACCACCCCTTCGGGGTTTATTTGCTGGTCTATTACTCGGTTATAACCATACCACCCCTTCGGGGTTTGGGCATAAGGCAAAGGAGGCCTACCCCAAAATTAAATCCTGAAGAGATGTCAGGATAATAAGTCCCCCTCGAAACTGCTGGCACTTAACCCCGAAGGGGTGACACAGCGTTCGCTGTGGGGGTCACGCTTTGTCAAAGAAGGGAACGTTTTTTCCTTAGATACATGGAGGATTTAGATGTGGCTTATCCATAACTCATGCTTACCACCTAACTTTTACTCGCCTTAACTCACCTACAACCTGCTTCCACGATCAAAGACTCCATACTGTTCCTACCTCTGATAATGGAACACAGCCCAAGTAGTCACCCGGTACGGGGTCGTATGCAAGTATTTCGCTGCCTACTTCCTGAGAAGTGCAATAGGCCCATACTGCCAGAGATTTCATGGATCGATAAAAGCCAACCGGCTTTTGTTCGCCTACGGCAGTACCCCAAACCCCTCTGTTGAATTTGGGCGAGTTAGCTTCCGCTTCTTTCAGGAACGCTCCTTTTTGAGTCGCATCCAATTCATAGAAGGGCTTTCCGTATTTGGAGCGGCATTGCTGATTGAAGGCATCCATTTCAACCACAACGGCCTCTTGGGCTTTATCGTCGTAAAGTTTCGAAAAAACTGCATCCATGAATAGATCTACTTTCATGTCCAAGCCGCCAGGCGTATTTGTTTTCGGCAGCAGGGTATCCACCAAAGCGGAAACCAATAAGGCGTGCTCCGGGCTGAGAAAAGTCGGCGTCCAGCCCAGGCGAGGCTCTGATTGGCAGGACTGTAAAATGGAAAAAAGGGAGGTAGATAACACAGATGCTCCTCCCAGGATAGCCGTATTTTTCAGTAATTCTCTTCTATTCATGGCTTACAGGTTTTGCTTTTTGAGTTCTGAAATGGCATGGTTGCAGGCTCTAGCCGTGAGCGCCATGTAAGTCAGCGATGGATTGACACAGGAGTTGGAAGTCATACAAGCTCCATCGGTCACAAAAACGTTTTGGCAGGCATGCACTTGGTTGGTCGCATTGAGTACCGATGTTTTAGGATCGCGCCCCATGCGTGCAGTACCCATTTCGTGGATGCCAAAGCCGGGCTCGTGTTTTTGGTCGAACCCTTCAATATTGCTCAAGCCGCATTTTTCGAGCATTTCAACGGCGTCTTCCTGTATCTGTTGGTTGAGTGCCAGTTCGTTTGCTTTCCATTCGCAGTCGATGGCCAGGGTCGCTTGGCCCCATTTATCGAGGCTGTTTTTGTCGAGTGTCACTTTGTTGTCGTGGTAAGGCAGGCACTCGGCAAAGCCCGTGATGAAAAACTCCCAAGGCCCCGGATTTTTGAGCAAACTATCCTTAAACTCCTCGCCAAAGCCCTCCATATTCGCTGCGCCGCCCCAACCGGGACGGTAAGCACCGCCTTGGAAGCCAAAACCCCGGACAAACTTATCGGATTTGGAGTTGTCATCAATATTCCAATAGCGTGGAATATAAATGCCGTTTGGGCGCCGCCCTTTGTAGTACCGATCTTCCAAACCCTCGAAGGTACCCAATGCGCCAACCCGGTAGGTGTGATCCATGAGGTTGTGACCCAATTCGCCGCTATCATTGCCCAAGCCATTGGGAAAGCGGGTGGACGTAGAGTTCATAAGGATTTGCGTAGTACTCAGGGTGGAGGCATTGCAAAAAATGATCTTGGCATGGTATTCCATCATTTCTCCTGTCTCCGAATCGATGATTTTCACCCCTGTTGCTTTGCCTAGGGTTTCATCATAAATAATGGAATGGGCAATTGAAAATGGTCGGATGGTCAAATTGCCAGTAACGTTGGCGGCGGGCAAGGTAACCGAATTGCTGCTGAAATAGGCACCAAAAGGGCAACCCCGGTCGCAGCGGTTTCTGAATTGGCATTTGCCCCGGCCATTGTGTGGTACGGTTAAGTGGGCAACCCGTCCGATGATCAAGTGCCTGCCCTGAAATTCTTTTTCCAGCCGTTGCTTGATTTCTTTTTCCACACAATTGAGTTCCATCGGCGGCAGGAAATGGCTGTCGGGCAATTGTGGCAGGCCAAGCGCCTCTCCGCTGATGCCGACATACTTTTCCACGTAAGTGTACCAGGGTTCTAGGTCTTGGTAACGGATGGGCCAATCCACGCCGTGTCCGTCTTTTGCATTGGCTTCAAAATCGAGTTGGCTCCAGCGGTAGGTCTGTTTGCCCCAAAGGAGGGAACGACCGCCCATTTGGTGGGCACGAACCCATAAAAAAGGCTTGACCTCTGTGTAAGGATTTTCCTCATCATTCGCGTAGAAGTGCTTGTTGTTCTCTCCGATGAAGCCCGTGCGAATGGCTTTATAATGTTTCTTTTTGTCATCGGGGCCGATAGCACCCCGGAGTTCTAAGTCCCAGGACTCATTGTTCATCGTGGTATAATCCTTGATGTGCTCGACCAGTCGGCCCCGTTCCAGCACCAGGGTTTTCAGCCCGCCTTCACAAAGCTCCTTAGCAGCCCAGCCTCCACTCATTCCTGAGCCTATGACGATGGCGTCGTAGGTCATGTCTTTTTTTGCGTCGATATTGAAATTAGCCATAATTGCATCAAATGTTTGGCAGATAATGGAATGGATAAAAGCCCTTAATTGATGAGGGCTACCGTTGAGGGACTAAGGTAGCAAAAATTGTCAAAGAACATAAAAAACCTGGTATAACCTTGACGTTCAAAATTACACCAGGTTTATTTCGCTTTTTTAAGCTAATGATTCAATCAGCTTACTGCTTCTCAAAGACCACGAAGAAGGAATAAGTGACGCCCTCTTCTATGACCGGGTATTCTGCTTCGAAGCGTGTGTCCGTCAATTCAGAAATGTCCCAGCTTTCCGTGCTGCTGCCATTAGTCGTAATGGACAGAATGGTTTGGTCGGTGTTAAAAGTCCATGTGCCAGTAGTGGTTTGCGGATCGTTTGGATTGCATTTGCTGGCACCTTCATCGTAATTGATAATGCCATTGGATTTGAAAATGGTCAAATCGTCTTTGACACATGTGGGCAATTGCAAATACACATTCGTCACAGGCGTACCAAACCAGTCTATAGCCGGTTCGACAGTCATAGTAGTGAGCTTCCAGGAGCCATTGGTAAGCAGTTGGGTTTTGTCCAGTGTGTCTTTTTCTTTTTTACAGCTGTTTACGAGCAATAAACAAATCAAAGTCATTGGCCCAATGAGGGCTTTCATCGAACGGATGGTCATAGGTTTAAAAATTTGTGACACGAAGTCGGGTGATTGTTATAAAGGATGCCACAAATTTGAGGAAGAAAGCAATATCAAACAATGAACAAACGGATGAAGTGTATGTAAGGAGGCATGAAACCGCAAAAAAGGGTTTTCAGCAAGCGATCAAAAAGCCGATGTTTCCCTTTTTATAAAATCAATCATAATCCGCCGAGTTTGGCTATTCGGAGCATTAGAAATATCCCGCCACAACCCGCCGTGGTTAAAATTAAAAACATGCAGTATCTGGCAGTCCTCAAAGCCGGAGGTTCTGATTTGTTCTTCAAAATGCTTGGTATAGTCGTACAATCCCCTTTCAGAAATGAGTAACATGGGCGTTTTCAACTGATCCAGGTAGGTCATGGGAGAAGCTTCCTTAAAACCCGCTACGGAATCGCCAAAAACATCCTTTACATGCGTGTCAGCTAAGGCTCGCGTTGTTGGATTTTCATTATTATAAAAAACAGAATAATAGTGATCAATATCATAAGGGTGCAATTCAAAATGTCGCTTTAAGCTACGGACTTTAGGACATCTCTTATG
>CALMIR010000122.1 GCA_937864265.1 uncultured Saprospirales bacterium
CAGTGCCATGACTACGGCATTTGCCAGCCTGCAAAACAGCATCAACCAGGATGCCACACTGATTGGAAAAACACCGGCAGTGTTGGATATGGAGCTGCAACAGGCAGATGGACAGGCTTCCACGATAAAGGCTAAGGTGGGTTATGTGAAAAGCGCAGCACCCGTACCATGCGATGGTCCTGAAGACTTAACCATTTTTTGGGAAACTGCTCCAAGTGCAATTACCCCGGTCATCAACGACGAGCTACTAGCTAACACAGGGCAGGGATGCGCTATTTGGACCCCGCAAACATCCATATATGCTCAAATATGGAATGGACAAAATATCGAAGACATCTACCGATGTAACAATTCAGGAACAATATGCTTAACCCAAAGATCCGGTAACCCACCACCGCCGTACGAATGTATTTGGGTACCCGATGATGCTCAAGCAGCTGTGCAGATAGCAAACGAATATGTTAATCAATTCAACAGCTTCTTACCCAACAGTCCAATCCCGGAGCCGCATCCTTGGGTGTTGGACGCAGTGTTTTTGGAGGATTTCGATTATGATTCAACTTCAGGAGGGTTTAGGACAAAAGGGACTTACATTTTGGGTATTCTTGCTATCCAGTTGGGTTATTGTTATTAACCCCTCCATCGGTTGGAGATGAAATCAATGTTTTTTTCACATGTCGTTGCAGCAGTAGCTCCTCCTATTGCTGCAACTCCAAAATTATCATTCTCATGCGAACGGGTATTCTTTATGTATCCTTAGTTCTCTTTTCAGTTGGCGTACAGGGGCAAATCCCTGAATACCTCAGCCCCAGTCCGGTACAGGCTTTTGAGGCAGCAACTACTCCAAGTGGTGGAATAATAGGGGACGAAGTAAGGAGTTTAGAACTATACAATGATTATCTATACTACATTTACTACAGAAACCCCTATTACAGTGTGCCAAATGGGGCGGAAATGGTAGCGCAAATAGACGGGCATATTTCGGCGCTGAAAATACGGAATTTGGAATTGGAAGAATTGGAGGAAATTCCAATCTGGCCATCCAGTGATTCGGTTTATTATTACGCAAAGAAATTACTGCATCGCGAAAATAGCGAACTAGTGATCGTAGGCGGGCGATATGCCTTAAATACTGGTAATGAGTTTTTCATTCAAAGGCGGGATGATCAATTACATTTGCTAGATCATATAGAACTGGATTTGCCCATAGATGAAACCAAACTGGTTATCGTTGATGCCTTGATCAATCAAAATGGCAACCTTGTGCTAAGTGGTTTTTTAGTACATGGTTATTTAGATAGTGATTTATTGCTCTGCGAAGTCACTTTATCCGGTGAAATTGTCCGTTTAAATAGTCAGGTCATGGGAATAGCCCCCATTATCAATAATGGCTATTTGAACCAGCTGGAAAACGGCAACTACCTCATATCGCCCTTTATCGTAGTAGATACGGCCTTTAACGTGATATCCACTCAAAGTCCGGTTGTTACAGTATTGCGTTCGCCCAGAAATATCCTACTCGAGGGCAACAGAGTTCTATACACTGGCAAATTTTTTTGGGTTGACCCAGACGTCGTTTATAATTCAGATGCCATTTTGGTAACGGACATGGATACTGGAGCAACAGACACCCTGCTCAACCGCGCTTATGACGTGAATGTATATGACTTTGGAGATTCTGATTATTTTGCCTTTTCCGCTACCGATACGAACCATATTTATTATGCGGTGGTAAGGTTGAATCAGATATACCTTTATAGCGTAGGTATTGACGGCACGGAGAACTGGTCTCTGTATTTCGACGGCACTGGAGGGGGGTTGCACCCAATTTATATTGTTACTATGCCCGATCAGGGTTGCCTCTTGCTCATTAGGCGGGAAGAGTTTGCCAATATTCCGATTACGGGAATCACCCGAGACGTAGAATACGTCCGCTTCGATAAAGACGGCCAGGTAGTGGGCATATCCAGTGCGCTGGAGGCGGCTGGTTGGACACCCAAACCCATACTGGTTTATCCCAATCCGGTACGCGATCAGTGCTTTTTTACCTTTGGGTCGAATTGGGAGGAATTGTCCATTCGCCTGTTTGACGGGCAGGGACGCTTGCTCATTGAGGAAAACATCATGGACAAGCAGATGAATTTGTTGGGGCTACCCGTTGGCAAGTACGCCTACCAGATCTTCAGTGCTGGAAAAGTAATACAAAGCGGGCAGTTGGTGAAAGGGGCGAACTGATCCCGCTTTTAACCAGAGGCTATAAACTGCTTGGCTAAAAGCGGGACAAAAATGGGTAAGCATTTACTTGGTGAAACTGACTGTAACAATTCTATAAATCAAGTAAATGCTGTCCCAAAATCGCGCTAGCGATGAAAGCATTAGCTACACCGCCTCAATAATCAGCGCAGAAGCGCCGCCGCCGCCATTGCAGATGGCCGCCATTCCTCTTTTGCCGCCATTTTGCTGAAGTACATTATTGAGCGTAGTCACGATGCGTGCACCGCTGGCGCCAAGTGGGTGGCCGAGCGAAACCGCGCCGCCAAATACATTCACCTTGTCTTCGTCAATGTCCAGCACCTTATTAAAAGCCAGCGTCACAACGGCAAAGGCTTCATTGACCTCAAAATAATCTATGTCAGATAAAGACAGCCCCGCCCTTTTTAATGCCAATGGGGCGGCTTTGGTAGGTGCGGTGGTAAACCATTCCGGCTCGTGAGCCGCATCGGCAAAGCTGACAATTTTGGCCAGTGGCCTCAGTCCCAATTCCTTGAGTTTATCCTCGCTCACCAAAACCAGCGCAGCAGCGCCGTCGTTGATGGTAGAGGCGTTGGCTGCGGTAACAGTGCCTTCTTTGGTGAAAACCGGGCGCAGGGTAGGGATTTTATCAAACATTACTTTCTTGTATTCTTCATCCTCTACAACGAGAATAGGGTCGCCTTTTCTTTGGGGTACCGATACGGGCACTATTTCTTCTTTGAACAAACCCTTCTGGGTGGTTTCAGCCGAGCGGGTATAGGAGCGAATGGCAAAAGCATCCTGTTGCTCCCGGCTGATGTCGTATTTTTCGGCAGTTTTATCCGCACAGACACCCATTGGGATCTGATTGTAAGCATCGGTCAATCCATCGGCCAGCAAGCCATCTATCAATTGCCCGTGTCCATAGCCGTAGCCATAACGCGCCTTGGGCATGTAATAGGGGATCATACTCATGTTTTCCATACCGCCGCATACGACGATGTCCTGCAAACCCAGCATGATGGACTGCGCCCCCAACATAATGGCTTTAGTGCCCGAAGCACACACCTTATTAATAGTGGTACAAGGAATGGTATTGGGTAAGCCTGCATAGATAGCAGCCTGCCGGGCAGGGGCTTGGCCTAAATTGGCCGAGCAAACATTACCCATGAATACTTCATCCACCTGTTCGGGTAGCACACCGGCTTTTGCCAGCGCCCCTTTAATGGCCGTAGCACCCAATTGAGTAGCAGCAATATCGGAAAAAACGCCGCCAAAACTACCAATGGGTGTTCTTACAGCCGAAGCAATATATACTTCTTTCATAGCGGTTTTATTTTTGTTAAATATAGGTATTTATATATGTCGATGTAAAGGTCGCAAATTTATTTCTTTATTGCAAGCCCATATTGTCGTCAATGGGGTTAATATTTTCGATTAGGGTATTGATTATCAATATTTTGAGGTAAAAAAAAGTTATGAAATAGTCTTTGGTCAGCCTCAATTGCCGACAAGCTGCCTCCATACCATATTGAATGGTTTTATACCTTTGAAAGGTCTGAAGTAATAAGCTTCAGCTTACTCATCAATCAACAAACAACTAAAATCATGAATAGATTACAAGATAAAGTGGCTGTCATAACCGGGGGGGCACAAGGGATCGGCAAGGCAACAGCCGTTAAATTCTCGGAAGAAGGCGCTCGCATTGCGATATGGGACTTAAATGCCGAAAAAGGGCAAGAAACAGCGCAATTACTCGGCGGTAAATTTTATCAAGTCAATACGATAGACCCTGTTGCTGTACGGGAAGCCGCGAATCAGGTCTTAGCCGATTTTGGGCAGATCGACATTTTGGTCAATAATGCTGGTATTACACGTGATGCCACCTTGCTCAAAATGTCTGAGGAACAGTGGGATATGGTCATAGATGTCAATTTGAAAGGCGTATTCAATTGCACCCAAGCCGTTGCAGCCCACATGGTAGAGCGCGGTTACGGACGCATCATCAGTGCGGCATCTGTGGTGGCTTTGTATGGCAATTTTGGTCAAACGAATTATGTGGCGACCAAATCGGGCTTAATCGGTATGACCAAGGTGTGGGCCAGAGAGCTTGGCAGAAAAGGCATCACAGTCAATGCCATTGCTCCGGGGTTTATCGCTACGGAGATGCTGGGCACCATACCCGATAAAGTGATGGAAATGATTCAAACCAGAACGCCGTTGGGGCGTATGGGTACTCCTGAGGAAGTCGCTCAGGCTTACTTATTCCTCGCTTCTGACGAGGCCGCATTCATCAATGGTGCGGTGCTGAGCGTGGATGGGGGCATTACGTTGTAAGGAGAAATTGAGTGAGGGTGAGGGTGAGGGTGAGGGTGAGGGTGAGAGTGAGGGTGAGGGTGAGAGTGAGAGTGAGGGTGAGAGTGAGGGTGAGGGTGTGAGTGAGAGTGTGCTGCAACACTGAGAACACTCCCGTCCGACCGGGCATCCGGGCGGGAAGGGCGTAAGGGAGTAAGATCGAAAATCGTACATCGTTAATTCCTGCCCGAATGG
>CALMIR010000123.1 GCA_937864265.1 uncultured Saprospirales bacterium
CCGGCACCAGGCAGCCATGCTCGTCCACCTTGATGAGCCAGGCTTGCTGGCGCTGATAGGGAACGTTGTAATCATTAGCCTCACCTACCATGATGAAGCCACCATCTGTAGCCTCTTTAAGATCATAGACATAATGAATATAAAGTCCAGTATCTTCCCAATATCGCAATCTTCTGCTCCATAAACTATCCCCTTCAGGAGACACTTTGACAAGCCATCCATTTATTTCTTCTTCTTGGGGTGGAAAATATTTATAATAATGCCCTGCCGCCACATAACCACTGCCGTCGCTTACTGCTATTAATTTATTCAGGCGATTAAACGTAATATCCGGTGTCATATCCTTAAACTCTACCTCCCATTCCACCTCCCTAGCCGCATTCAGCTTATAGATCAGCCCGCTTTTCCAACGCAGACCACCGGACGAACTGTTGATGTAAAACTCCTCGCCACGACCGCTGGCCACCACCAGCCCCCCATCATCCGTCGCGACTAGGCTGTTCGCTCCCTGACGTAATTCAAAACTAGGCCAGGATTCGTAATCCCACAACACGTTCCCCAAGCTGTCTATCGCCAGCAGGTAATCGTAGCTGCGATAGTCGAAATCGTTGGTGTTCGTATTGTTTCTTCTTCCCGAAATTATAAAATAATTAGAAGATAAGGCATGTATTTCATTAGGCCGCTCATTTATACTGCTACCATAATACGTCTCATATTCAACCTCGCCACCGCTATTTATTTTTGTCAATACTATTTCTGAATTGTTAAGTCCTTCATTGCTTTTTTGTTCACTGACAATTAAATATCCACTACTGTTATTGCCCGTTATTGATCTAGGTAGTGTAAATAAACCATCTTCAAAATGATGACTGTACTTAAATAGCTTTTTAATTGCTCCATCATTATCGTAAACAATCATCATATTTTTATCGTTTCCTCCAAAACTGTAACCACAATTGATAAAATCGGTATCCAGCGTGACTTGAAAAGACGGCAGCCATGTTTCATATGTCCTCACACTATCCACCAACCATTTATCAAAAATCACCTCGCCATCCAAACCCAGTTTCATAAAAAAATTGCCCGATTTGTAAGGAAACAGGGTATCGGCGACAATGCCTGTGACGTAATAGCACGTATCCGTGGCAATAACCCCCGTAGCAATCGCGGCTGGAGACCCCAAGTGTACTCGGCGATTGAAGGTGTTTTGACCCGATACCAGACTTGCTGCTACCAATAGCAACCCAAGCATTGGATAAAAATTTTTCATCAGAATGGCATATAATAAAAATACCGATATACCCCAAACAGGCTGCGATACATCGGTATTTTCAAGTTAAATTAAAGAATAATCAGCTTAAAGGTTTGCGAGCGACCATCGGCCAGTTGCAAGCGGTAATAATAGACCCCACCGGGAAAAGCAGCGCAGTGCCAGCGCTGCTGTTGTATTTTATTCATTTGTTGGCAATCATGCCCATTACAATATCGGTAGGTGGATGAACTGCGCATCATTTTGGGATTTTGATAAAGAATAAAATTATCGTTGGTAAATATAGTTTATTACAATAACAATATCAAGTATTTTAATATTTTTGGCCAATATTTTACAATATGCAATGGCATGATTCTGCAACTGATCCTCAGTCGTGAGCCGTCCTCGGTAGGGATTTCCTTGTCATCTTTGGCGATTCCTGCACCCCTACGAGCCCGCTGAAGTGTACCGATCTCAGCGGGATAGTCCGGGCGTAACGATCCCGCTGAAGCCGATACGCTTCAGCGGGATCGGACGGGAGTGTTGCAAACCACACCCGCACCGCTTACACCCCCTCACAACCCAAACCCCTCAATCGCCTCCAGCAACTGCTCCGCTAAGTGTTTTTCCTCCGAGAACCCCAGTTCCTCCAGCCCCTTTGCCCAAGCCTGGTAGTCTTTGGCCGAAAGGCGGCTCAAGGGCGTGAACTTACCCGTCGTGATATAAAAACTATGGTCGCGAAAACTCGTCCAGGCATTTTCATAGTGGCGTTTACAGGCCTTGTGGTAAGTGCCCGTTTCGCCCATCCAATCATCCGTGCAAGGCAGCCCGAAATGATTATTAGCCGCACTATTGGCCATCTCCTCCGTGCCTGCCTGGCTGTGCAGCAAGGCATTCGCCAGAATGATGGCAGCCGGGATGCCAAATTTTTTTTCTTCCCCCTCCGCCACCTTCCCAAAGCGCTCGATATAAGCGCTGATCGTGGCAGCATCTACCAAACTCAGGCGATCCATGGCCGTCATCTCTTTACGTTTTACAGGCGCTGACACGATTTCAAAGTGTTCCACCTCCGGCTTTTTTTCCGAACGATGCTCGCTGAGTATCTCGCGGGAAACCGGCTTTTTGGGCGATTCCTCCTCTTTTTGGTACTCCATTTTTTGAGGCGTATTCAGATTGATCTTGAAGCTCAAATCTTTTTTCATGGCCAAAAAGATCAATACAGCAGCGATGCCAATTCGAAACCAATGGCGCTGCAAATAAGCGATGATCGGGTGTACAGGAGCTGACATGATAAATGTATTTAAAACAAAATGTTTTTATAAAAGCAAATATAAAACTTTTTACAAACAAAAAAAATTTTTCTTCGCGTTATGTATTTTTTCCAAAGGCTGCATCTTAGATCAAAACACCATTATGAAACGAATATTATTCTTCTTTGGCGTAGCGGTTTTATTGTCAGCCGCAGAAACGGATTTTCGCAGCGATAAGCACACCATCAAAGGTGAGGTGCTGGACATCAACGGCGATCCACTCATCGGCGCCAGTGTATTGATCAAAGGCACCCAAAACGGAGCTGTTACCGACTTTAACGGATTATTTGAAATAACCACCGAACAAGAATGCGTTGATTTACAAATTACCTATGTCGGTTATGCCATGCAGGAAATAACAAAGGCATGCGCCGGAAAATGGGTAAAAGTGGTGATGACAGAAGAACAGGCTTTAGAGGAAGTAGTAGTGGTTACTGGCAGAAAGAAGATTAAAACGGAAAACAAAATATCCGCAATTCAAACGAAGCCCAGCGCCAAAGCAGACTGGTCGGGTGCGTCCGTTCCCATCCAAACCCTGAGTTATGACCCTGAAACGGAACAAAACTGGAACACCGAAGACTACGACCTGATTGTCGAAAACCGCTTTTTTGAAGTGACCAAAGAGCCGCTCTCCACCTTTTCTATCGATGTAGATGCAGCCTCTTACAGCAATTTGAGACGTTATATTAAAAACGGCATAGCGCCGCCAAAAGACGCGGTGCGCATCGAGGAAATGGTCAATTACTTTGATTACGACTATCCGCAACCAAGCGGAGAGCACCCTTTTGAAATCATTACAGAAATCGGCGATTGCCCTTGGGCATCGGAGCACCGCTTGCTGCACATCGGATTGCAGGGTAAAGCAATACCGACGGAAGAATTGCCAGCCTCCAACCTGGTTTTCCTGATCGATGTATCAGGCAGTATGGATGCGGCCAATAAATTGCCTTTGTTGCAGGCATCTTTCAAACTGCTGACCGATCAATTGCGGGAAAAGGACCGGGTGGCCGTCGTAGTTTATGCCGGTGCCGCGGGCTTGGTTTTAGAGCCTACTTCCGGTGCGAACAAGCAAAAGATCAAAGAAGCCATCGAGCAATTGAGAGCAGGCGGTTCCACAGCGGGCGGAGCAGGCATAGAATTGGCCTACAAAACAGCTCGGGAGTATTTCATCAAAGGCGGCAACAACCGGGTCATATTGGCTACCGATGGCGATTTTAACATAGGCGCCAGCAGCGATGCTGAAATGGTGCGTCTCATCGAAAAGGAGCGGGAAAGTGGCGTGTTTTTGACCGTGCTGGGATTTGGCATGGGCAATTACAAGGACAACAAAATGCAGCAGCTCGCGGACAAAGGCAATGGCAATCATGCCTATATTGACGACATCAGCGAAGCCAAAAAGGTGTTGGTGTCCGAATTTGGCGGTACGGTTTTCACCATCGCCAAAGATGTAAAAATACAAATTGAGTTCAACCCCGGGAAAGTGCAGGCCTATCGCTTAATCGGCTACGAAAACCGCGTGCTCAACCACGAAGATTTTAACGACGATAAAAAAGATGCTGGCGAGCTAGGTTCCGGCCATACCGTGACCGCGCTGTATGAAATCATTCCGGTAGGCGTGAAAAGCGCGTTCGTAGGAGATGTGGATGCGTTGAAATATCAAAAATTGGAGCAGGCATCCAGCAGCAAAGAATGGGCCACCGTGAAATTCCGCTACAAACAGCCAGATGGCAGCGAAAGCCAGAAAATGGAGCTAAGCATCAAGGACAAAAGCGAAAAAGCCAGTGAAAACTTCCAATGGTCAGCAGCCGTAGCGGAGTTTGGCATGTTGTTGCGCGATTCGGAATACAAAGGTACCGCCAATTATAACCAAGCCATCCAGTTGGCTAAAGCCTCCAAAGGCAAAGATGAAAACGGCTACCGCCGCGAGATGATCGATATGATGGAAGTGATGCGCTCCCTGGCCGATGCCGATGTCGCAAAAGATTGATGTCCCTTGGTGGATGTTTGATGACGGATGAATCTGAAATCGAGCATCAAACAGTCACCATCCATACAAAGAGAATCCTGGTTGAAGTCGAAGATTTGGCAATTAAGCTCTGAAATTGTTGAACTTCGGCTTCACATTTTTTTGAGGTTTATTTTCCCGCAATAAGGAACAAGTAATCCCCACCGTCGTGTTCGTAAGTGCTTTGAATGGCTTGGAATTTTCCTGATTCCACATCTAAGGCCAGCTGATTTAAACCGATGGCTACTTCCGCTGCATTGGCCAGCGATGAAAAAGAAGATATTCCTATCCTAAATAAAGGATCGAGGTAGCGTTTTGCATCGTATTTTCCACTATAAAGAAAACCATCTTGCAGATCTTTTTTTACCGCGTAGTTCTCCGTATCCAGTACAGCTAACCCGGCCGATTTTAGGGCAGATGTCACTTGCTCCAGGGGCGGCATCTGATGCATAGAATCCAGTAGCATTTTAGGAAAATAATAATTGAGCCAGTATATGGCCATTTGCTCTGGGGTAGAGGTAAAAATGATCAAACGTCCCCCCGCCTTCAATACGCGGTGCAATTCCCGAAATCCCATTTCCAAATCAGCCCAGTGGTGTATGGTTAGCGTAGCGATGATGCCATCTATGCTGCTGCTGTTCAAAGGGATACTTTCCGCCCGGCCTTCCAGCCATTTGATATCTTGGTGGAGTTGCCGGGCTTGTTCCAGCATTTGTATGGAAGGGTCGATGCCGATGAAGCGGTATCCCTTTTGCGCAAGTGCATGCGTGTAATTGCCCGTGCCGCATCCAATATCCAAGTAAATGCCATCCAATCGAGGTTGTAAATGGTGCAGTAAGCGTTGAGAAAGATAGGGGTCTGCTTTGCGGGTGCAGTTGTAGTTTTGGCCGATATGATCGTATTTCGCAAACATATATAAGGTTTTCTTATGAAGCC
Source organism: uncultured Saprospirales bacterium (assembly GCA_937864265.1). Taxonomy (GTDB): domain Bacteria; phylum Bacteroidota; class Bacteroidia; order Chitinophagales; family Saprospiraceae; genus CALMIR01. Next base: position 5,504 of record CALMIR010000123.1, read on the forward strand.
ATTAATCCTAATCTTACCATACCCGTGTCCAATGGAATCAGGAAGGAATAAACAAAAGTTCACAAAAAGGGGCAATGAAATAAAATCCCTTGGGTTTTATGTCATAACGAGCTGGCCTTTGTGTTCTTTGTATCATTGTGCGGTTTGTGGTTTAAATAGGCGGATGAGGTTGGGTAAGCCTTGATTTTTTGGCTGTCGCAGGGAAGTGTCGGTGTGATTTAGAATCACGCCGACACTTCTCGACGATTGATCCATCTCGATACTACAAAAATAGTGACTAAGCCCGACACCATCGCCAAAGTTCGGAATGGGAACAGACAAATGCCGTCTTCCATCATCGGGTAGGGGAGAAATGTCGGAATGCCCAGGGTAGCATCGCCCCCGCCAAAACGCAGTACCAAAGCCACCAGGAATCCGCTGATCGCCCCATAAGTATTGGCTTTGGGATCGAAAAGGGCAGAAACCAGCGCCGGAAACAAAAGACAATACACAAAATCGCTGCATAAGAACCAGAGCGAATAAACGCTTTTGGCTTGAAGTGCAATCAGAATAGCGGCTACGCCGACTATGCCGATTAGTCGCCGGATAAGCTGCTGCAGTTGTTGGTCGCTTAGTTTTTTTCTGGAAAAAGGCCGCCACACATTCCAGGCCGCCATGGAAGAAGCCGATAAAATGGAAGAATCCGCTGAAGACATCACTGCCCCGGCGATAGCCCCCAGACCTATGATGCCCACCCACTCAGGTGTCAAATACCGAATGACCCAAGGCAAAGTACTCGATCCATCGGGCGGAGGAATCGACCATTCGGCAGTGGTGGCGACGATGCCACATAGTAGGGGCGGGATGGCTGCGACCAGGCAAACTAATCCGGCAAAAATGGACAAATACACAGCCGTCTTCTCGTTTTTGGAAGCCAACACCCGCTGAAAATAAACCTGCCAGGGAATGCCGCCAAAAATGAGCAGCAAAGCGCTGTCCCACCAATTCCAATAGTAGCTACCCAAAGCTTCCCGGCTAGGCAATAAGCTGGCTGCTGCCCCATAATGCGCTTTGTAAGCCATCCAGGCATTGGATAACCCGCCTTGGCTTTCCAATGCAAACGGCACAACCAAAAACAAACCGACAAACAAAAGAATCAATTGAACGACATCGGTCAGCGCTACTGCCCACAAGCCCCCCAAAATGGTGTAAATGATGGTGATGATGGCAGAAAGGATGATGGCCGAGCTGGTATCCAACCCCACAATAACAGCGAAAGTACTGCCCAATGCGCTCAGTATCGCAGCCGTCCAGAACAATTCGCCTGAAAGCGCTGGTATAAATAAGAGCGCTGTCATTTTTTTGCCAAAACGGTTTTCCAAAGGATCCAACATCGTCTGGTAGCCTTGCCGACGCATCGGCCGGGCAAAGATCAGGCCTCCGACAATCAAACTAAGGGCATAGCCCCAAGGGGCTTGCACCCATACCAGGCCACTGGTAGCCGCGTACTCAGCCGTTCCATTGATGTAGCCTCCACCTATCCAGGTAGCGCTCATGGTGAAAACACCCAGCCAGAGTGGCATTTTCCGATCGGCCAGCATAAAGCCGGAAGTGTCTTCCTTTTCTCTCAGGCCAGCCGCATAAGCGCCGATGGCGAAAATGATCAAATAAAAAAAGGCCATAGCGGCAAAGGCAGGCCAATTGACGGGCTTTGCTGCTAAGAAGTGCAAAAGAGCCGCAGTCAGGATGAGCAATAAAAGAATAGCGCCTAAGGGTTTTAGGACGATAGCAAATTTTTTCCTCAATGTAGTAAGTCGCTTTTTAAAGCAGCAAAGTTAACACGAAGTGGGTATAAAAAAAAACCCCGCTACAGGGGTAGCGGAGCTAAACTAACTTGCTGATACTAATAGCCTTTTGATCCGAACGGGATCAAGTATATTTTTTGATAAGTGTTTCTAAAGTGACGAAGCCAAAAAGTGCTTGGCATTGCTTTTATCTTGCTGCTCCACAAAAGTAGGGATTATACCCGCTCCCTACAAATATTTTTGCTGACAATTTGTCGGATAGCAAATTATTGAAGTCTGTAATTTTTTTGTTTAATATATTGTTAATCATAGGAATAAATATGATAGCAATTTATGTTTTTAAAACATCTTCCTTTAAACGCCCTATTTTTTATGATATTTTCAAAAAAAGCGGGCAAGGCTAATGACAAAAACTGAAGCAATTTCATGTCGATTTAAACAAGCATCAGCGGTCATGTTGCTCGTTTGAGCGAAACACCAAAATCAGCGATGTTGCGGGAGTCGTTTCCAAATAAGCAGAAAAGTAAAAAGCCTCTTCCAACTGAATGGGTTGTTTGAGCGCTAACTGATCCTCGTTTTCCAGCAGTTGTTCGGAAATGGTATGGTAAACGAGGTATTCTGGCCCCAGACGCCCCAAACGCTTTAACAAGCTGATGGCATCAGCCTGCCATTTGTTATTAGACAAAGCATAAGGAAAACCTTCAAAGCGGAATTCCTGGACAATTTCATCGCAACCACTCTGACGAATCGTCAGCCGAATGTCATCGAAAAAGCCCAACTCTTCTATGCCAATACCATTTTTTAATTGGAAGTCGTGGTATTGAATGCCCTTGAGTCCATTCCTGAAAATAGCCTCCGGCTCACTGTATAAGCAGTGGGTAAAGTCGCTTTCCTGCTGGGGTGTTTTTTCACAAGAAAATAGCTGTAGGAAAAAGCAAGCGCAACAAAACATTAACATCACCTTAAACGGGCGCACTTGAACAATCATATCCTTATTCTGTTTCCATGATCGGTTTTACTTAGAAACCGAAAAAAAGTTTCACAATGCTTGATTCAACTTATTCGAAAAACGGCAGTGTTCTAGCTGCCTCTTTGTATTCCATCCACAAATCCAACGCAGATGATTATGGCGATGCCCATATGGCTTCTTCTATTGAGACCCCGCTGAAAGAAGATGCCTTTGAGCTGTCCAATGAAGAAAAGATCGCCCGCATCGAAGCGCATTTCAGAGAGATTATGGATGTTATCGGATTGGATTTGGAGGACGATTCTTTGAAAGGGACACCTCGCCGCGTGGCCAAGATGTTTGTCAATGAAATTTTTTCAGGTATTGATCCCCAAAATCGCCCCAATATATCGCTTTTTGAAAATAAATTTCAATACCGGCAAATGCTGGTCGAAAAAAATATTCCCCTTAACTCTTTTTGTGAGCACCACTTTTTACCCATACAAGGGGTGGCTCATGTAGCCTACATCCCTCAAAAACACGTGATTGGCCTGTCCAAGCTCAACCGCATCGTCGAGTATTATGCGCGCCGCCCCCAAGTGCAGGAACGCCTCACGATGCAAATTGCTCAAGAATTGCAGCAAGTACTAGGCACTAAAGACGTGGCCGTATATATTGATGCCCGGCATTTGTGTGTAGAGATGCGCGGCGTAGAACATTCCCATTGCCAAACGGTAACCACTGAGTTCACCGGGAAGTTCCTGAATGAAAACATCAAAGCGGAATTTTTACAAGCTATTAGCAAGTAATACATGGAAATCCTTTCGCAGAAAAAAATCGTATTGATCGGGGCTACTGGGGGAATCGGCCAGGAAACAGCTCGTTTGCTTAAATCATCAGGAGCAACCCTTTTTCTAACGGGCAGAAACAGGGAGGTGCTAGACGAAATAGCTGCGGCTTGTCAAGTTCCAGCCGAAAACATTTTCCAACTGGACATTACCGATCCGGTAGCCGTCCAACAAGTCGCCGACAACATACACCAGCAAATCAGCCAGGCGGATATTCTTATCAATGCAGCGGGGATTGGCATCATCGAGCCTATAGATACTTTAGGCTTCGACGATTTCGATCGGGTGATTGATGTTAATTTGAAAGGAAGTTTTTACGTTTTGAAAGCGTTCTTACCTCCCATGAAGGCGGCCAAAAAAGGCTTAATCATCCATATTCCGGGAGTGCTGGGTAAAACGCCTATGGCCGGGGCTGCAGCTTATGCAGCCTCCAAATATGGCCTAAATGGCATGCTCAAATCCATTCGGGAAGAACTTAAACGCACAGATGTTCGAATAACCAACCTGTATTTGGGTGGCGTGGATACCCCGTTTTGGGACGATATAGACCTGAAAGTCAATCGCGACAAATTTATTGTGGCCAAAGAGGCTGCTCGGGCTATCTGGTTTTTGTGTCAACAACCCAGTTCAGGCGTCGTATCCGAACTGGTCATTCAGCCTTTTAACCACCAGGCTATTTGACCATTTTTTGCCTGAGCAAGTGATCGGCCAGCACTAGCGCAGCCATAGCTTCTACGATAGGTACGGCTCGAGGCAGCACACAAGGATCGTGCCGACCTTTACCGACTACCTCGACGCTTTCGCCCGATTCGTCGATGGATTCTTGTGCCGCTACAATAGTGGCCACAGGTTTGAAAGCCACCCGGAAATAGATGTCCATCCCATTGGAGATGCCTCCTTGTATGCCGCCAGAGTGGTTGGTTCTGGTTTTGACTTCGCCATTTTCCGTATAAAACAGATCATTGTGGGCTGATCCGCGCATGCTTACGCCTGCAAAGCCCGATCCATACTCGAAGCCCTTACAAGCATTGATGCTCATCATGGCTTTCGCCAAATCGGCGTGTAATTTATCAAAAGCAGGCTCTCCTAATCCTGGCGGGCAGCCCTGAATCACAGCGGCAACGACGCCTCCAATGGTGTCGCCGTCTTTGCGCACTTCTTTGATCAATGCCTCCATAGCTAAGGCCATTTCAGCATCCGGGCAGCGAACAGGGTTATTTTCGATGGCCGATAAATCGAGTTCCTGATAGGTTTGCTTGAGCTCCAGGTGTCCCACTTGGCTGACCCAGGCTTTGATGTCGATGCCCTCTTTTTTTAACAGCAATTTGGCGATGGCTCCTGCTGCCACACGGGCGGCTGTCTCTCGCGCAGAAGAACGCCCGCCACCCCGGTAATCCCTTATGCCGTATTTCGCTTGATAGGTATAGTCGGCATGAGAAGGGCGAAAAGTATGGGCAATATGGCTGTAATCGTGCGAGCGGGCATCCGCATTAAAAATCACCATCGCGATGGGCGTACCAGTGCTTTTTCCTTCAAAAACCCCCGAAAGAATTTGCACCTCGTCGGCTTCTTTGCGTTGTGTCACGATTTTGGATTGTCCTGGCCGACGGCGATCCAACTCTTGTTGTATAAAGGTTTCATCGATGTGCAGCCCGGGGGGGCAGCCATCCAAAATAACGCCAATGGCTTTGCCATGCGATTCGCCAAAGGTGCTGATCTTAAACTGTTGCCCAAAAAAATTACCTGCCACTTTTCCGAATATTTTGGGGCTAAGGTAAAAATATTTTATCCGGTGGAACTTCGATGGAATAAAATTGTTTGGGAAAAGAGGTGTAAATTTGTTGTTTCAAGAGCTTGTTCAGATTTTCATGATCGAGCGAAAGCGAGCAAATTTTGTTTTAGACGAGGCAGTTTTTGCAGTAGTATGCGGGCAATCCTACGAAAAAAACTAACGAAGTATAAAATAAAATTGGCCGCATGCAGCCGATTGATGGAACTTTGAACAAGCTCTTAAAGCTGAGTGCCCGACCATTTAGCGACTCAACTCATTGCGCATTTATTGGAAAAAAGCGTACCTGATGGAATGTTTGCCGAGAGATTTGTTTGAAAAACTGGAGTTTGATAAGATACTGGAACTGCTGGAAAAAGAAAGCCAGGGTGATCTGGGAAAAGAAAAGTTGAAAGCGCTGCGCCCCATCACGGATGTTGCCCTGATTGAAAAAAATCTGGATGAAGTTGATGAGTTCAAATTATCACTGGAACGCCCGGAGCGCATCCCTGTAAGTGCCTACTATTCGATCTCTGAAGACTTGAAAATGTTGGAACTAGAGGGCTATGTGCTGCCGGAAGAAGGCTTGAGACGCATCAACCTCATCTTACTGTTTACCAGAGACATCTTTAAATTCTTCTCGGCCAAAAACAGAGAACTTTATCCCCATCTCTACAATATCATCAGGATTTTGTCATTCGATGATACCCTGATTGCCGCTATTGAGAAAGTCATTGACGAAAACGGGGATATTCGCCCCGATGCTTCGCCGGAATTGCAGCGCATTCGCAAACAGATCAGCAGCAAGCAAAAAGACTTGGAAAGGCTGTTTCGAACCATTATCAATGAATACCGCAATAAAGGCTGGTTGACAGATAATGTAGAAAGCTTTCGAAATGGCCGTCGGGTGTTGAGTGTGCCATCTGAACACAAACGCAAGATCAGGGGGATCATCCACGATGAGTCCACAACAGGTAAAACGGCCTTCATCGAACCCGAACCAGTCATAGAGATCAACAACGATATTTTCGACCTGGAAACCGATGAAAGGCGGGAAATTTACCGCATCCTAAAAGAACTTAGCGCGGTGCTTCGGCCTTACGTTCCTCAGATGCGCCTCTACCAGGATATTATTGTGTATTTCGATACCATTCAGGCCAAGGCACGGCTGGCCTTAAAACTCAAGGCGAAGCGCCCCCAGGTGATGGACAAACCCATTTTTGAAATCACTGGAGGCAGGCATCCGCTGCTGTATTTGAAAAATGCGCCTATCGGTAAAAAGACTGTCCCTTTTGATTTAAAGCTGTATAAACCCAACCGCATTTTGGTACTCAGTGGACCAAATGCCGGGGGTAAATCCATCACGCTCAAGTCGGTCGGCTTGCTCCAATTGATGCTGCAATCGGGTCTGCTGATTCCCGTCGATGAACGATCCAAAGTGGGCATATACCACGAAATTTTTGCCGATATAGGCGATCAACAATCTATTGAGGACGACCTCAGTACTTACAGCTCTCGCTTGCAAAACATGCGCCAGTTTCTGGAAAAAGCAGGGAGAAGAACCCTGGTGCTCATTGATGAATTTGGTTCGGGCACCGATCCTAAAGTGGGAGGGGCCATTGCCGAGGCCATTTTAATGGAGCTGAACCGCCAAAAAGTCAGTGGTCTGATCACGACCCACTATTCCAATCTGAAAATATTTGCCTTCAAAACCAAGGGAATTCTCAACGGTTCCATGAATTTTGATAAGGAAACCTTATCGCCAACTTATGAACTAAAAGTAGGCCGACCTGGTAGCTCTTACGGTTTTGAAATCGCCCAAAAAAGCGGCTTGTCCGATGAAATTTTGGAATACGCCAAACACCGGACAGGCAAAAACGAGAAGGCTGTTGACCAGCTTTTGGTCGAGTTGCAGCAGGAAAAACAAGAATTGGAAGAGCAATTGGAGTCGATGAAACTCAAGCAAGCCAATCTGGATAAGTTGATTAAAAATTACGAGCAACTGCACCGCGAATTGGAATACCGCCGCAAGAAAATCAAATTGGAAGCCAAGGAACAATCCTTACAACAAAGCAGTAAGGACAATCGAGAATTGGAAAAGCTGATCCGCGAAATCAAAGAGCAGCAAAACCTAGAAAAGGCCAAGGAAATAGCGCTCAAAGCCAAGGAGGAACGCGAGAAAAAAGCGGTGGAAGTCCACCAATTGCGCGAAGCCATTTACTACGAGCCTCCTGGGAATAAATCGGATGAAAACCCCATTCAGGTCGGCGATTTTGTCAAACTAAAAACAGGCGGCGCAACGGGGCTGGTAGAATCCCTGGATAAGAGCAAAGCGGTAGTCTTGATCGGCGATATGCGCATGACCATCAAAATCAAAGACTTACAAAAAGCCAAAACACCCCTGGATGTTCAGAAAAGCAAGAGTGTGCAATCTGAAATCCTGTCGCGAGGCGCGGCCTTCCAATCCAAAATTGACATTCGCGGCATGCGCTACGATGAAGCCCTGCAAGTGGTAGAGGAGTTTATTGACGAAGCCCTGATGCTCAACGTCGGCAAATTACAAATCCTGCACGGCAAAGGAAACGGGACTTTACGTCGAGCCGTCAAGCAAAAAATCCGGGAGTACAATATGCCCATGCTGGTCAGCCACCCCAACGCCGAGCAGGGTGGGGAAGGGATTACACTAATTGAAATTAGCGGGTAAGACAATGCAATCCTATTGTATTTGAATGCTCAATTTCTTGCCCAGACCTACTTCGATGATTTTAAACAAGGTGCCGATTTCTATGTCTGATTGATTGTTTTCGATTCTGGAAATATAATTTTTTGTTGTTCCACTGCGCTTGGCCAGTTCTTCTTGTGTCAATCCTGCATCCTTTCTGGCAGCTTTGATCAAATGACCGAATTGGAGGTTTTTAATGGCCTCCGTATCTGGCTGGCTGGCTTCATATAAAACCAAGGGATCGAGGTCGAAGGCAACCTCAAATTCCATCCCGTTAGAGAGCTTGGTTTTTTGTACTAAATCAGGCCAACAGATCGTGCCTTCTTTTAGAGTGATTTTTTGGAAAACATCTTTAGATAAGAGCTTTGATCTAAAATCGTCATTTGCATAATTCCATTGATCGAAAAGGGATTTAAAATCAATGATGCGAGGTGCTCCATTATTAAAAATAGCATATACTTTGAATCCGTCAATTCGATAGATTTTTATAATGCGCGGTAGCTTATTGATCTTTCTCATACCTGTTACTTGTGGTTGTTCTCCCAAATTTCAGCAAGAATATTCTGGTATTCTTTGCTCCATTTTAATACGGTTTTGAGTTGTTTTTTAGGTAAATACCCTCTGTAAACTTCTAGGGATTGAATGGTGATTATTGCCTCGTACTCTGCGTAAAGTGCATGGAAATGAGGTGGCGGGTGGTCATCAAAATAAAGATCTACCTTGATTCCGTCAAAAGTAAAATAAGTTAGCATTTGAGGAGGTTGTTACCTAATTAGGATACAAAAGTAGATTTTTTTTTTGAAAAATAGGAATTTTTACCAACTTCGCTTTTGAAAAAACCAAAACCAAAACAGCATGAATATCAAAAGCTTGCTCTTCAACTCCCTTTTATTCATTCTCCTCAGCACTATCATTCCCAATCGCCTACAAGCCTGCGGCCCTTACGATCCTTCTTACCACTATTTCAATCTATTCGTTCCAGAGTGGCTATTCGATCAGGAATACAGCCCTGTTTTTTATACCACGCACGATTATTGGCATATTTGGGTCAGCCCGGATTATGGCGATGAGAACCTGTCAGACTGGCAGCAGTATTTCAAGCAGCAGGTGAATAGCGATGCGCTCAAACGGGTGCTCACAGGGGAATACAACGAGGGTTACGGCGAGATGGATAGAGGAGCTATTGTGGAAAGCGTGTTGTTTAAAAACAGCAAACTGCCTGCCATTCAGGTTGAAGCGGCTAAAAAATACCTCGCATTGGCGCTCGACATTGAAAAGTTGAGCAATTCCTCCATCGAATGGTGGTATTATGAAAACCGGGATACTTTGACAACAGCAGAAAAGGGGCAATTGTTAGAGCGCGTTGCCCGGGCTTATGAAATGGAAAAAGACCCCTTTTTAAAGGATCGCTACGCTTTCCAACTCATCAAATCCTACCGCTACGCGGGGGATGCGGATCGAGCATTATTGTTGTTCCAAAAGCATTTCGACAATACAAAAAATAAGCCATTCATCTACTGGTGGGCCTTGGATCATGTGGCTGGCATGGAATTGGAAAAAGGCGAGGCAGCACAGGCTTATTACCATTTTTTGCAAGTATTTCAATCGAGTCAAAGCAGACGGCACAGCGCCTATTACAGCTTTGATATTAAAAACCAAGACACTTGGAATGCGGTGTATCGCTTGGCTGCGTCGCCGGAAGAAAAAGCCCTAATGCACTTTTTGCGGGGCAGCAAAGAGAAAGTGCTGGGCTTGCAGGACGCCGAGCAAATTCTGGCACTATTGGGCAATCACGAGTGGCTGAAACTCTTGATGGCTCGAGAGATCAATAAGCTGGAGTCGGAAAACCTGGAATATTTTGGAGCACTACCGGTAGCCAACTTGTTCGATAACTTGAAAGCAGGGCAACCCATTTTAAAAAATACAGCGCATACCCGCTATGTCGGTCAATTGCTCCAGTTTGCCAATACGATGTACTACAACAACCGCAAGGACGGATTCTGGACAGCAACGAAAACCTATCTGGAGTTTTTGAATGGCCGTATGGATTTGGCGAAAGCTACTTTGAATGAAAATCCAAACCTATCTGACCCCTATCGGAAAATAACGCGCGAAGTAAGGCTCGCCATCCAAATCGTGGAAAAAGAAGGTGCTTTTAGCAAAGAAGAAGAAGATGCCATTGCCCGCGAAATTGTCGAAATCTTTGAAGATGGGGAAGCGCAGTTTTTTACCGATCAGAACAACGAGGAATTCATCCTCGATTTGCTGGCGTACAAAGCCCATCAAATGAATAACCCTTTGATGAATAGTTTTTACGCCAGAGATGTGATTTGGAGTTTGAAGGTCAACCCTACAACTGGCAAGGTGGATAGCTTGCTGGACTTTGTCCGGCAGGACAATCATTCCGATTTGGAAATTTTGGCCTTGAAACATTATATGGAAAATCACCAGGATTGGTCAAGTTTTCAAAGTGATATCAAAGCCTCTATGGCAGGTATAGAAGCCCAGCTTTTGGATATGAAAGGGAGCTTACTGATGCGGGATCCGCGCCAGCTAGAAGCCGCATTGGCCATTTTTGAAAGCCTTCCGGATAGTTTCAATTTTGTCATGGAGTTCAACCCATTCAATATGAGCATCAACGATTGTATCCACCCGGAGTATTGCAGTCGCAGAACCACAACTTCCTACTCCCGCAATGACTTGGTGCGCAAATTGATCGAGATGAAAGGTTTGGCCGAAAAAAACAACAGCGCCAGTGACTATTACCTACTAGGCAATGCGTATTACAACATGACTTATTTCGGTCCGGCTTGGGAAATGCTGAATTACTGGCGAAGTGGCACGGAGTTCTCAGGCTTTTATGACTGCCAACCTGCGCTTCAATTTTATGAAAAAGCCATCCAATACGCTACGGATAAAGAGCAGGCGGCCAAAGCTTGTTTCATGGCCGCCAAAGCAGAGCAAAACCTGTTTTTTGCCAAAAAAGCTGCTGAATCGGATGGCGATTCCTGGTACTGGAATTATTACAGCATAGAAGAATATAACTGGGACAGTTATGTGGCTTTTCAAACCGAGATAGAAAAGGCGGGTTACCGAAAACATTTTGCCCGACTCAAACGCGAATTTTCCAACACGAAGTATTATCAGCGAGCTATCCAGGAATGTAAGTATTTCGAGTATTATGCCGGAAATTGAGTGAGGGTGAGAGTGAGGGTGGGTGTGGCTAGGCTTGGCCACCCACCTGACTCTAACGCCCACTATCTCGCCATACACTTTTACTCCCGCACCCAAATAAGCAGCGATGTCGCCTCCATTTGAATGTCCACAGATTTGCCTCCTTTGATATTCATAAGTCCTTTAGGCGCATTTACCCCTTTCAAGTGATTGACTTCATTTGTGTTAGCAATCAATTTCCAATTGCCTTCTGGTATAGCTATTCCGCTAAAAGTATTGCTTTGCTGGCCAGCATTGAGCAGTACCATCACTTGGTTGTCCACAATATAGCCCAACAAGCTTTCATCACCTGGAGTTATCCATTGGTAATAATCATCGGGAACAGCCTGATTGACCCGAAAAACTTTTCCATATTCGCTGAGTCGGAAGGCATTCATCCCTTTCCAAAAGGCATACATATTGGCGTAGTCGTTGGCATTGGCTTTGTTGGGTGTTTGACCGACCGTTTCCCACAAGAATTGATTGGCAGTTCGGTGATTGTACGTATCGCGGTAGCCGTGCATATACACTTTATAGCCCGCATTAGTCACTTTGACGACTTCTTTGAGCGGGGCATGGGCTTTGCTGCGCATGATTTCAGATCCGCCATGAGTGACAATAGGGCCCAGTGATGTATAAAGCAAGGTAACGGCTATTTTGTATTCATCCTGATCGACGGCATAGCGTCCATCGAATTGGTGGGTGCCAAACTGATCGGCCAGGGCGAAATTATCGTGTACATCAAGATAGTTGATGCCACTGGTAGGCGATTTGTCGTCCCCGAACTTATTGGCCAAACCGCGCATCACATTCATCCTTTCGTCAAATTTGCCGCCTGGCCAGCCACGGTCCCTCAGTTTGTCTTTCAGCTCAAATACCGGCCCCTTGAAAGCACCCCTGGAGTCGTCCTGAAAAAAAGTAATAGGCGAATCTTCTTTGTACCAGTCCCAATCCGGGTTGTTTTCGTAATCCGGGTCGTTGGAGCCGATCCATGCTTCGCCATAAACAATCTTATCCTCGCCTATGGCTACTTTCAGCGCGCGCAGGGTTTGCTCGTCAATTTGACCCGCCAAATCAATTCGGAAGCCATCAATGCCAAATTCTTCGATATAATGTCGGCACTGGTCAATCAACCAGCGCTGCGTCATAGGGCGGTTTTCGGTTTTTACTTCGTTGCCATAAGCCCCGATGTGCTCAAAATTGCGGGTGCGGTAGTAGTACAGCTTGTCAAGGGCATTAAAATTAAAAAACCAGAAATTGCCGTCCATGTTTTCCGCTGTGTGGTTGGGTACAATATCAATGATTACCGCAATGCCTTTGTCGTGAAAAGCTTGTACGAGATCCCGGAATTCGTCCCTTTCTACACCGGGTTCCTGGCCTTTGGTTCTATATCGGGATTCTACCGCAAAGGCGAAAGCCGTGCGATAGCCCCATTGGTAGTTCTCCTCGCTGACCCCTTGACTGATCATGTATTCATCGTTTTGGAAAGAAGCCTTCCAGTCGTCGTCGGGGAAATGGAGGTATTCTTGTACCGGCATCAGGTGAACGGTATTGATACCCAAATCAAGCAGGTAGTCAAAGCCGATTTTTTCGCCCCTTTGGTTTTTCAATCCAGGTGTGATCATGCCTTTAAAAGTACCCTTTAATGGTTGATCTATGGGTAGGCGATCGGTAAAATCCTGTACATGCACCTCATAGGCGATGACGTCTTCCATTTTAGGAATGCCATTTTTCAAAGGGCTGGCAGGCTGTGTTTTTCTCCAAATCCGTGCCTTACCCCAGGTATCGTCGCTGACCCGCGCATAGGGGTCGTTGATGTGAACGGGGTTGGTTTCATAAAAATGATTGCCCGGATCATCGGCCCCATGAATGGTGAAGTCGTAGTAAATGCCATGCAAATCCTCCAGAATTTCAATTTCCCAAACCCCCTGGGCATCTTGTGTCAAGTCTTCTGTGCGAAAGGCGGTATCATCGTCCTTGCCTTTGTACAGGTACAGTTTCACTTTTTCCGCCCTGGGCGCAAATAGGCGGATGCTGGTTTTTCCTTCGTCTATATTGGCACCCAATTCTTTGGTGGAATAGGTTTCCCGAAACCAGCCGTCAAAAGAACAATGGGCTTTGAGCTGCAAATCCGGGATTTCCAGGAAATAGACCCTTTTTTTATCCAAAGGCTCAGCGGGAGCAATCAGGGTGGTGCGGGCGCCATTGGGCAATACGCCTGCTACCGGAATTTCTCGACCTTTGGCATCGGTAATTTTGTAAGCCGATGGATGTAGTGGTCGGTTTTGGTTGATTTCTGCCCAAATGAGGTATTCGTTTTTAAGTTCGGCTTTCAACTCCAGCGTTTCATAATCTTCCATAAATACCAGATCTCCGCCTTTTTCATTTTTTGCGCCAGCAGGTGGTGTCATCCAGTCGCCGTCGTTGATCCGGAATTTGAACTTGGTATTGGGGCGAATGATAGCAAAATCGGCATTGTTCAGTGTAAGGAGCCATTGCTCCCCGGTTTTTTGGAGCAACCAGTTGGGATGATCTGTATTGGCATCCCAATTGCGGAATTCACCAGTCACAAAGACCCGCTGTGGGCTCACTTTATAATGAGATTCATCAAAAATGAAGGTGAGCTTTTCGCCAAACAAGGCGTAACCCTGTAGTTTTTGCTCATCAGTAAAGGATTGACCGCTCGTACTGACGGTCGCTAATAGGCTGCTTGCAAGCATGAATAGAAGTTTATGGTACATGGTATCGGTCGCTGTTTTTTTTATGGCCTCAAAATACAAATTGAAATTGATTTAGGGATAGTAGTCTTTTGGAAGATGCATGGTCGGTTGATAGATATGATTTTTTTGCAAAAAAAAATTGCTATAAGAACGAGGCATTTGATATTATTTATACATTTGTAACCATTGTGTAAGGTTGGATAATTTGGTTATGAAAAAATATTTATCACTTTCAGAAGCGGCTGAATTGGTTGGAAAAAGCAAAGAAACACTCAGGAGATGGGATCGTGAGGGCATTCTGACAGCTGTTAGAGAGCCGGTATCCAATTACAGGGTATATAAAAAGGAAGACGTTCAGCATTTGATGGGGAATTTGTTCAGCGAATTAGAAGAACCAGAGTTGTCCAACGAGGCTCTTGCTGAAAACAATTACAATGTATTAGAATTGTTTGCTGGTGCAGGTGGCCTGGCAGTAGGCTTTGAACAAGCGGGTTTGGAATGCACTGCGCTCAATGAGATTGACAAATGGGCTTGCCAAACCCTTCGCAGGAATAGACCCAATTGGAAGATATTAGAAGGAGATGTAAAATCCTACCATTTTGGAACATATCACAATAAAGTAGATGTGGTAACTGGCGGTTTTCCCTGTCAAGCATTTAGTTATGCCGGAAAAAAGTTGGGATTGAATGATGCCGAGGAACGCTGTTCTATGAATTTGCCAGGGTTGTACAAGAAGTAAATCCTTTGCTGTGCGTTGGAGAAAATGTAAGGGGTTTACTCAGCCATCAAAATGGCAGAACTTTGCAGGGCATGGTGTCAATTTTGGATGAAATCGGTTATCGTGTTATGCCCGTTCAGGTACTAAAAGCCATCAATTATAAAGTACCTCAAAAAAGAGAGCGGCTTATTCTGGGTGGCGTACGAAAAGATGTATCAATAGATTTTATCTACCCAAAGCCATATAGCAGGGTATTCACTTTAGCAGATGCTTTGAAGAAAGGAGCTTTGTATGATAGCGATGTGCCTGCATCGGAAGGGGTGAAATATCCGAAGTCTAAAAAAGCGGTTTTAGAATTAATTCCGCCCAAAGGATATTGGAGGGATCTCCCCCTTGACATTCAAAAAGCATATATGGGTGGAAGCTTTTATTTGGGAGGTGGCAAAACTGGAATGGCACGGCGAATTGGCTGGGATGAACCCTGTTTAAAGTTGACTTGTAGCCCGGCGCAAAAACAAACTGAACGCTGTCAC
This sequence comes from uncultured Saprospirales bacterium, assembly GCA_937864265.1. Taxonomy (GTDB): domain Bacteria; phylum Bacteroidota; class Bacteroidia; order Chitinophagales; family Saprospiraceae; genus CALMIR01. The sequence continues at coordinate 20,756 of CALMIR010000123.1, forward strand.
CCGGAAGAAACCCGACCATTTACGGTTCGGGAATATGCCCGGATACAGACTTTCCCAGATGACTGGTTATTTGAGGGTTCGACGGCACAGCAGTATAAACAAATTGGCAATGCCGTACCTGTTAATTTGGCTAAGGAGATCGGGTATTCTATTGTCCGTTTTCTGAATGAATATTACAAATCTTCAAAACCAAAATAGTAACCGTAATTTTCAAAAATAGGTAATCCCGGAAAAAAACACAGCATTTCCACACCCAAAACCCCTTTTTTGCTGTTTCATGTCCTGAAATGGAAAGCAGGAGCATGAAAACGTATGGTATCCTATTGCTGGCCTTACTCCCGATATGGGTAAGCGCCCAAAAATACACCCTGAGTGGCTACGTAACCGAGGCTGGCAGTGGAGAGAGCCTGATCGGTGCCAATTTGGTCTTGTCGGGCGATAAAAGCATCGGCACAACGACCAACACCTATGGGTTTTACTCGATCAGCTTAGCCCAGGGCAATTATGAATTGCTGGTATCTTACCTCGGTTTTGCCGACGAAAGATTGGCCATACAACTGGATAAAGACATTCGGCTCAATATAGAATTGCGCAGCGCGGATTTGGAACTGGCGGAAGTAGAAGTGGTGGCCAAACAGGAAGATCAAAATGTGCGCAGTACAGATATGGGCACCGTGGAGCTGGCCGTGGAAAATGTTAAGAAACTACCGGCGCTCATGGGCGAGGTGGACATTTTAAAAACATTGCAACTACTCCCAGGGGTGATGTCAGCAGGGGAGGGGAGTGCTGGGTTTTATGTGCGGGGCGGGGGGCCTGATCAAAACCTGGTGTTGCTGGACGAAGCAGTGGTATATAATTCCGGGCATTTACTGGGCTTTTTCTCGGTATTTAATGCGGATGCCATCAAAAACACCACCCTCATCAAGGGGGGAATGCCCGCTTCGTACGGCGGAAGATTATCATCGGTCGTGGACATACAGATGAAAGAAGGCAACGACGAGCATTATGGTGTTGAAGGTGGAATTGGAGCAGTGGCTTCCCGCTTGACCATACAAGGCCCTATTCAGAAACAGCGCAGCTCATTTATCCTATCCGGCAGGCGTACTTATGCCTTTGATTTGGCGCAGCCCCTCATCAAAGGGACTGCTTTTGAGGGCACGAATTATTATTTTTATGACCTGAATGCAAAGATCAATTACCGTTTCAGCGATACCGACCGGCTTTACCTGAGCACCTATTTCGGTCGCGATGTTTTGAAATTTCGTTCCAATACCCGCGATTTTTTCTTTGACCTGCCTTACGGAAATTCCACAGCTACTTTGCGATGGAACCACCTCTTTAGCGATAAGTTGTTCATGAATGTATCGGGCATTTACAACGATTATGATTTTGGTTTGAATGGCGGGCAGGCGGATTTTAAACTAGAGGTTTTTTCCGGGGTAAGGGACTGGAATGGACGAGTAGATTTCGACTTTTTCCCGTCGGCATTTCACAAAGTAAAATTTGGCGTCAACTACACCTACCACAAATTGACACCCAATGTGGCTAATGTGAGCAATGGCGAGCAGGCTTTTAGCAATAACCTCCAATCCAAATATGCCCATGAAGGGGCGGCTTATGTGCAAGACGAGTGGAGTCTGAGCAAGCGGCTGAGTTTGAATATGGGTTTGCGCTATTCCATTTTTACACAAGTGGGGCCTTATTTATCGCCTATTGATAGCAGCTTTTATACATCAGGAGAACCGGTAAAAACCTACTCGGGGCTGGAACCCCGATTCAGTCTCAACTGGAATGCCAGTCCCACAGCTTCGTTTAAAATAGGTGTGACCAAAACGTATCAATACTTGCATTTGGTGAGCAACTCCACCAGCACACTACCCGCCGATGTCTGGGTACCCAGTTCGGAAGTGGTCAGGCCTCAGGTCGGTTGGCAATATGCTACTGGCTATTTCAGAAACTTTAGCGACAACACCTATGAAACTTCGGTGGAGATCTATTATAAAGATTTACAAAACCAAATTGACTACCGCGAGAATTATGTCAACAACGCCGCCGATGAACTGGAACAAGAATTTGTGTTTGGAAAGGGCAGGAGCTATGGAGCGGAATTCTTTTTGCGCAAGCAAAAGGGTAAATTGAACGGCTGGATCGGTTATACTTTGTCGCGCACCGAACGGGAGTTCCCCGATATCAATCAGGGACTTATCTATCCGGCAGTGTATGATCGTCGGCACGATTTGTCAGTTGTGCTTAATTACAGCCTTAGTCCAAAATGGGAATTGGGTACGGTCTTTGTTTTTGGAACGGGGAATGCTTTTACACCCATTCAGAGCCTGTATTTTATCGATCAAAGCCCGGTACAAAATTACGGCCCGCGCAACAGTGCCCGAATCGAAGACTATCATCGCATTGACTTTTCTCTGACTTATACGCCTCATCCTGAACGAAAAAAGGCATTTCACTCCAGTTGGAATCTTTCGGTTTACAACGTTTATAACCGACAAAATCCCTTTTTTATTTATTATTACTTTGAGTCAGATGCTGCTGCGGGTACGGCCAAAGCTACTGCTTATAAAGTGTCCTTGTTTCCTATTATTCCAACCATTACCTGGAACTTCAAATGGCAGGATAGATGAGCAATCAAGGCGCCAGGCGCTGAATTTTCCAAGTGTTTTCAGCTTCTAATAGGTATTCAAATCGATCGTGTAATCGACTGGTACGGCCTTGCCAAAATTCCAAGCGGTTGGGCTTGATCAGATACCCTCCCCAAAAAGGAGGCAAAGGTAGATGATCTGCATCCGCATATTGTTGTGATAATTTTTCTACCGCCGCGTCTAATAGCTCCCGGTTTTCGACGATCTGGCTTTGGGGAGATGCCCAAGCGCCGATTTGGCTTCCTTTTGGGCGGGACTGAAAATAGGCTTCCGATTCCTGAGTACTTATTTTTTCTACTGTGCCCTCCACCCGAATTTGCCGCTGGAGTTCCAGCCATGAAAATACCATGGCTGCATGTGGGTTGTATTCGAAGTCTTTTGCTTTGCGGCTATTATAATTGGTAAAAAATACAAAGCCTTTTTCATTGAGCTCTTTCAATAGAACTACCCTGGCACTAGGAAGCCCGCTGGTATTGATGCTTGCGAGAGTAAATGCATTAGGCTCTGGGATTTGGGCTGTCACCGCTTCTTTAAACCAGCGGGAAAATTGTTCAAAAGGATTTGATGATAAATCACCTTTATCCATTTTTTGGTTACTGTATTCTGCTCTTAAGTCGTTGATATTTAGAAGCATTTGTCTGGAATTTTTTAAAAAAGGATAGATCACTATGTCACAAAAAAAAGATATTGTGCTAGGAAATACCTCTTGCTTGGATGGCAGTTATATTCCTTTGCATCACCAAACAAATATAGCTCCTTTTTCAACCCATCAAAGCACAAAACTAAGCTTCAAAAAAAAAGCACCCTGTCACGCAAGGAGCATAACAGGGTTACGATAAACAAACACTATGAACAACACTAAGTTCTTGTTTATTGGGTGAAAGAATTCCCCCGCAAGGAGTGCGGGGGAAAATTATCAAGATTATGAACAAACAATTACACCCAATATAGAATGTATATTTTAACTCGCGGAGCGATTAATTCAATGGAAAAAGCTTCGGTAAGCTTTTCAAAGCAAAGAAATGAAGCTTAGGTATTAAATTTTTTTTTTTTTCTGTCTTTTTGTGACAACTTAAAAGTCGTTTACTCTGCAAATCATTTACCTCGATCAGCCAGTTTTTTAGTTCCTAAAAACGAAAATGTATGTTACTTCTTTGATCTGAAAGGGTTTTACTGCTCTTTTCAATCCTGTCTTTTATTGCTCAAACTCATACAAATAAACAAACTACAATCCCAGAATTTATGTCCGCTGTAAGTCAAATGGCTTAGCTTGTATTTGTGACAAATTGCCGAAGAGGAAGTATTGTCATTATAGTATCAAAATTAGGTCGAAAGCGCTGAAATCGACTTCTTTATTGCTTTACATGAAAAAAGCGGAGCTGAAAGTCAGAGCTTGGGCGGAAAGTAACTGGGCACTTATTTTGCTAAAACTAGGGAGGCTTTACCAGAAATGATAAAGCCTCCCGCAGTTTAACCTATCTTAATTATCGCTTCCTCATTTCTTATTCGTCACGCCCAATATGCTCATCTTCATGCGGTAAGCCAGCCAATACATGGCCGGAACAACGATGAGGGTTAGGAATGTAGCAAAAGTCAAGCCATAGATCACTGTCCACGCCATTGGGCCCCAAATAGCAGTGTTGTCACCGCCGATGAATATTTGAGGATCCAGATCGCTTATCAAGGTGAAGAAGTTGAAATTGAAACCTACAGCTAAGGGAATGAGGCCGAGTACCGTAGTAATGGCCGTCAATAGAACTGGCCGTAAACGAGTTGCGCCGCCTTGTACAATGGCTTCTTTAATTTCGTCTTTGCTCAATTCCGACTTGTCCTTCAGCCCCAGTTCTTCCAACCTTCGATTGATGACCAAATTGGTATAATCAATCAATACGATGGCGTTGTTCACGACTACACCGGCTAGGGAAATTATCCCCACCCCAGTGAAAATAACAGAGATATCGCGATTCGTTATGATATAACCCAGAAATACCCCAATTAAACTGAAAAGTACGGAGGTAATGATGATAAAAGGCGCTGAAATCGAGTTGAATTGCGCGACTAGGATAAAGAAGATGGCAAAAACGGCAATACCGAGCGCTGTGACTAGAAAGCCCATATCCTCCGCTTGTTGTTGTTGCTCACCAGTGAATTCAAAAGAGTAGCCCTGGGGTAGTTCATAGGTCTCCATCCATTCGTTCATTTCAGCGATGATTTCGTTGGCATTGTAACCTTCTAGTACATTAGAATAGATGGTAATCACCCGATCCAGGTTTTTACGCTTGATGGCGCTAAAAGTAGAACTATATTCTACATCGGCAACTGCTGAAACAGGCACTTGCACGATCTGCCCGCTGGCGGCGCTTCGGAAGGTCACCTTTTGATTCAACAAGTCATCCACATTATTCCGGTAGTTTTCGTTCAGGCGTACAAAGATGGGGTATTCATCTTCACCATCCTTATACTTGGAAACTTCCCGGCCAAAAACTGCTGTGCGAATTCCGTTGGCTATGTCATAGGTCGAAATTTCAAAACGGCGTGCAGACTCCCGATCGACATTGACAATCAACTCAGGTTTACCAATTTTTATATCTGCTGTCAATTCTTCAATCCCAGGAATATTTTTGCTGTTGAAAAACTTGATCAGGTCGTCTGCAATCACAGCCAGACGTTCAATGTCTTCACCCTGCACTTCCAGGTTGATGGGTTTGCCGGCGGAGGGGCCGTCAGCGTTTTTATCAACCGTAATATTGACACCTGGAAAGCCTTCTACGGCGTCTCGGATGTTGTTCATAATTTCAAAGGTAGAAACGCCACCCCGCTCGTTCGCAGGTATAAAGGAAACCGTGATGCGGGCCTTGTGTGGAGAAGCACCTGGTTCTGGCGGCGTATTTGGGTCAGACGTATTTTCACCAATTTGGGTCAAAACAGCTTCTACGACTTTGGCATAAGGCTTGACCTCCGTCATAATCCGCTGTTCTAATTCCTTGGTCAATCTGTTTGTTGCTTCTATGTCGGTGCCGATGGGGAGTTCCACAAAAGCATTGACATAAATAGGATCAGCTGAAGGGAAAAAGATCACTTTTGGCATAAAAATGCCCATCAAAATGAAAGCCACTATTAAAAGCGCGAAAGTACCGGTAAATGTTAGTACAGGCACTTTAAGCGCAGCCCGAATAAAGTGATCGTACCCGCGTTCTAGGATAGGCAGGAAATTATTTTGGAAATAGAAGGCAGATGGGCGTAAAATGAAGAAATTTATCAGCGAAACCCCACTGACGAACACCAATAGATTTCTAAGCCAGTTTACGCCAGCGAAATGGAATAAAGCCGCTGCCATTATCATAGCACCACTAAAAATCAATATATTATTGCGTCGCTGTTTCCTAACTACCAAGTCATCAGCGCGAGCATCCACTTTCATGAATCGGGAGGTAAAAACCGTATTGATGACTAAGGCGACCAGCAGTGAAGAGGTCAATACGATGATGAGCGTGATGGGCAGGTATTTCATAAACTCACCCATAATGCCCGGCCAAAAGGCCAGTGGTAAGAACGCAGCTAAAGTAGTTGCGGTAGATGAGATAATAGGTACAGCTACTTCTCCTGCGCCGTATTTGGCCGCCTCGATGCCCGAATAGCCTTCCTGTCGGTATCGATATATGTTTTCAACGACCACAATGGCGTTGTCCACCAACATGCCAAGTGCCAGGATCAAGGCAAACAACACCACAATATTCATGGTTACGCCTGTCAGGCTCAAGAATAATATGCCCATCAGCATGGACAAAGGAATAGCCAAACCGACAAACAAGGCATTGCGCAAGCCCAGGAAAAATAACAAGATCAAAACCACCAGAATAACCCCGGAAATGATGCTGTTCTCCAGGTTGCTCACCTCAGTACGGGTATAAATGGATTGGTCGTTGAACATACTGATCTTCAAATCAGTGGGCAGGGACAAACGCGCTTCATCTACGACAACCTTGATCTTATCTGCCGCCGCAAGGAGGTTTTCACCTCGTCTTTTTACCACATCCAAGGAAATCACCGGAAATCCGTCAGACCGTGCAATACTGGTTTTTTCCTGGTAGCCAAATGTGACTTCGCCAATATCTCTCAGGTAAACAGGGCGTTGGTCTTCACTCTTGACGATCATGTTGCCCAATTCCTCTGCACTTTCAAACTCGCCTTTTACCCGAATAGCCCGCCGAAAATCATTGTTGACGATTTCACCGCCCGACATCGTGATGTTTTCACTCGAAATGGCGTTGGCTACATCGTTATAGCTTACCTGCACGGCTTGCATCTTCAGCAGATCCAAATCTACTTTTACCTCTCTTTCCAGCGCTCCTTTCAATTCTACGCTGGAAATTTCGTCGATATCTTCTATCTTGTCTTCCAGAAATTCGGCAAAATGGCGCAATTCGTCATTGGAGTAGTCCCCAGAAACGTTAACTGTTACGATGGGGATTTCCGACAAGTTGATATCCAAAACGAGCGGATCGGCATCCAAATCGCTGGGCAGTTCGCTTTTTGCTTTGTCCACCGCATCTTTTACTTTTCTAACCGCATCCTCTAATTCCATATCTGCCACGAATTCAGCAGTAATAACGGAATAGTCTTGGATAGAGGTAGAGCGAATGTCCTTGATGCCCGTGATCGATTGCATTTCCTTTTCAATCGGGCGGGTTACCAGGTTTTCAATATCGGCGGCAGAGTTCCCAAAGTAGGGCGTGTTGATATAAACTGTGGGAAAATCGACCTCTGGAAATTGCTCCTTGGGCATATTCACATAAGCGGAAAACCCAAACAGCAGAATCATCAACGTGAGGATGAATATACTGGTACCATTGTCGATAGCCAGTGAAGAAAGAGAAAACTCTTTCAGCTTGTTTTTATTTTTTAAATCTTCCATATTAGCGCGGGTGATGATGTTTTAACCTTGTTGTTTGATTTCCAGCAGTTCATTATCTGCCAGTCCTTTAGAACCTTGCGTGATCAAAGTTTCTCCGCCTTCCAGTCCTTCTTCGATTACGACATTGCCTTGATAGCTTTGTCCAGTTTTGATGTACACTTTTTTGGCAACAGGGCCTTTTTCGCTATCCGCCTGGATAAAGACGAATTGTTTGCCACTTACCTCCTGTTGTACCATTTCCAGCGGTATAGTAATAGCGTCCTTGATTTCGGAATCTACAATTTTCACGATAGCCAGCAAATTGGGCTTCAGCAGTCCGCTGCTATTCGACACATCGGCTTCAATTTCGAAAGTGCGGTTGGCGGGGTCGATGGTACGTCCAATCAGGCTGATTCGCGCTTTTTGATCTTGATTGATAGCTGGAAAATGAACGTCGATGGATTCGCCAACTTTGACAGATCGCAAATAATTCTCTGGCAAACTGACCGATACTTTGAGTTTGGAGGGATTTAACAATTGCACGATGGGCATACCAGGAGAGGCCAACTCGCCTAATTGCAACACCACGCGATCTACCACACCAGCCGCTGGAGCATAGATCTTGCTTTTAGACATCTGAAAGTCAAGGGTTTCCATGCTTTTTTCCAAACGCTCCTTGTTGTTTTTAGCTTCTAGGTATTGGATTTCAGAACCTATGTTCTGATCCCATAACCTTTTCTGCCTTTCATAAACGGAATTGGCCAATTCCATTGATTTTTCCAGCTCCGCTTTTTGTTTTTGCAATTGCTCCAAATCCACTTCGGCAATCAGTTGGCCTTTACGAACAGCATCACCTTCGTCAACGGTTAGCTTGATGATTCGGCCACCTGTTTCACTGGTTACGTCGATGAAATCATCGGCTTTCACCGCACCTTGTATATCGACATAATGCTTGAAGCCCCCTTTTTGAACAGGGATGACAGCAACCAAGCGGCGGGCCGAATGGCCAAAATCAGGGTCTTCTGCCTGAATTTCGGCTTCCAGTTGTTCAACTTCCTGGGTGAGGGTTCTCAGTTCATCTTTTTTGGCTTGAAGCAGGGCTTTTTTGCCTTCTAGGTCTTCTGGCATGGCGGTATCAACTCCTGGGTTGCCGCCGCATGAAGCCAACAAAGCAGTTATTAGGACAAGTTGGATGAAGTATTTCATTTTCTTATAAGGATTTTGAGAATGTTCTACAAAAAGAGCAGTTGAATGATTTTGCTAGGATTATTCTCCCAAGGCAATGAGCAGCCTTTCTTTTGCCAGCAGCAATTCATAAAGGGCTTGTAAGTAATTGCTCTGGGTACTGTACAGGGCTTGTTCTGCTTGGGATACTTCCAAACTGGAGCCAATACCTTCCCGGTATTTGATTTGTGTGGTATTGTAAATGCGCTCTGCCAAGTCCAGGTTTTTAAGCTGGCTGTTGAAGCGTTCGTAAGCATTGGTGTAATTGACACGAGCATTGCCTACCTCCAACGCTATGCCGCGCTGGAGTTCCGCTATTTGATTGCTGACGATTTCCCGATCCAGTTGTGCGCGTTGAATTTTGGCTTTCTTTTGCAAGCCATCGAATAGGGGCACATTCAGGCTAAGTCCAACAAAAGAAGTAGGTGCCCAAAAGCCAGTACTAAAATCATCGCCCTGATACTGTTGCTGATAGGTGGCAAAACCCCTCAGGGTGGGCAAATAACCCGATTTATTGAGTTTGACATTCAGATCATTCATCACCAGGGCTTGTTCCAAAAGCACATATTCTGGGCGGCTATTGTAGTCAATGCTCTTCACCAAAGCATCTTCCGGCAACTCTGCCAGGATGCGATTCAAACTGTCTGCAACCAGTAAAGATTCGTTTACTGGATAGCCAATGGCCAGCTTTAAGCCGCCGACAGCTACTTCTGTTTGACGATCCAGGTTTTCTTTTTCTACCTTTAAGTTGGCCAACGACAGTTCCAATCGGTCTATGTCCAGTTGCTCGGCAAAGCCTGATTTGTACAACTCGCGGGTTTCAAAAAGCAAGCGATCCAGATTGGCGATATTTTTATCTAGCAATTGCAGGTTTTCTTGCAACAGCATCACAGGCAGATAGGCTTCAATAGCCTGGTTGCGTACTTCCCGCTGCTTGGTCGCGTATTCTTTGAGAGTGTATTTGCGGTATTCTCGCGCTGCACGAAGGCCGATGAAATAACTGCCATCAAAGATCATGGCATCCAAATTGACACTAGCGGTGAAGTTATTTTTTAGGAAAAAAGAGACCCCGCCTCCTGTATCACCGCCGTTGGCATTGCCAAAAGCACCATCCACTGCAGCTTGAGTATCTTCCGACAAATAAGGCCGCAGATCAACCGCCAATGCCTGGCCAAAGATGCCGAAAATATTGAAATCTTCGGGCAAGGGTTGTACAGGAACTTGGGTGTAGCGTTGGTAAGATGCGCCAGCACTGAGCTGGGGCAGACCAATGGAGCGCCGTTCAATGATTTGCTGTTCGGCATCAGCAATGCTAATTTGAGCATTCCGTATGGTCATGCTTTGCTCCAACGCGTAGTTAATCGCTTGCTGGAGCGTCATTTGCTGGATGCCGGTAGCTGTACCACTATTGGGCGGAGTGTCTTGTGCAGCCAAGAAGCCCACTAGTGTGAAGCTGAGTACAATCGGGCAAACAATTTTTTTCATGTGAAAATATTTATTCTTTTGCGATAGTTAACAAGGTTATCATTAAGGCCAAGTATTACTGCAAAGTTCTCAAGACCAGGTGTTTTTCCAGCAATTGCTGCCCTTTGGCAGATGCGATGCCGTGGATGTGATAGTAGATGTATTCCCGGTACAGGTCGCTAATATTGTAGTTCTGTAGCGGAAAAAAATCATCGTCTATCAACAGCATGGCTTTCCCAACGTACAATTTGGCGATAATATCTGCATTGAGGTTGGCACGGTAAAGCCCCTGCCGAATCCCGCGTTCGAGATTCTCCTTAATGACCGTGAAAATGTGCTTTTTCTGGAGTCCTTCCATCATGGCCCAAGTAGGCGGGTAGTATTTCTGCAAGTCATAAAGCACATTTGCAGAAACTGTCCGCAATTCGTTGATGACATGCTTGGCGATTCCTAACATTTCGTCGATGGCATCGGATGAATGTTGCCGGATAGCGTCGATGGCTTGCTTTTCCTCGTCAATGTGGCGGTGAAAAATTTGTTCGATCAGATCCGTTTTGTTTTCCACATACTGATATAGCGTTTTTTTGGAGATGCCCAATTCTTTGGCTATATCATCCATTGTGATGCTTTTGATACCATAGCGCATGAATAAGTCAAAGGACTTTTCCAATATCTGCTGCTTTAAATCCATACTCTCCCTACTGTTCTTTGTTTCCTTGCAACAGACCAAACGCCATTTTAATGGAGGAGCTTAGTACTGAAGGAAGTGCAAAATTACTGGATAAAAACATAGGAAACAAAAAATGGTTTAAAAGTTTCCAGCTTTATTGAGGAAATTCGACGAACGGTATTTTTTTGCCTATGAAGCTTGAGTTTGTTGAAATAGAAGCATGAAAATGATGTTGTGAAAGCAGCATTTTATACCTAAATAAATACGGGCGCAACAATATTGGCAGAATTATATTTTGATTAATATGAAACAATTTTATTTTAGTTTTGAATTTAAAACAAAAAACTAAATCATTATACCCTGTTCTTTTCTAAGAAATAGTTTATACTTGTGAATAGTTCAAATGCTTTAAATATGAAATATGAGCAAAATCGTATATTATGTTGCCAGTTCCATTGATGGATATATTTCTGGTCTCAATGAGGATATTTCAGGTTTTGTACAAGCTGGTAGTGGGGTAGAGCAATACCTCAATGATTTATCGTCTTTTGAAACAGTCATCATGGGCAGAAGAACCTATGAATTTGGTTATCAGTACGGTCTTCAGCCGGGGCAACCAGCCTACCTACACATGGAGCATTACATTTTTTCTAAATCGCTTACTTTTGACAATCCTCATCCAAAAGTTCAAACCAAAGCTTTGCGGATAGAAGAAATTGATGAAATCAGGCAACACTCCAGAACAGATATTTATTTGTGTGGTGGTGGGATTTTTGCTGGTTGGCTCCTGGAACATCAGCAAATAGATGTAATCAAGTTAAAATTAAACCCTTTTATTGCTGGTCAAGGCATAAAATTGTTTGAAAACACGCAGAAAAATTATCAATTGCACTTGCTTCAAAATGAGCTTTTTGACAAAGGCCTACAAATACTAACTTATGAGGTAAATTATTGAGTTGACTGCGATAGGGGTAGAACAGATGGGAATTCTCGCCTAGCTTCAGCTCTTCAGCGTTGCTTTGAAACAAGAAACCAAAAACAAATTCCTTATTTTTACGGCAAAAAACAACTTATGCCTGCCATAGCTCCTGCTTTGATGCAAACCCACTTCAAATTTCCCGGACAAACCGGTTTTTACCGGGGAAAAGTACGCGATGTTTACTTCGTACAAGATCACCTAGTAATGGTGGCCAGCGACCGCATTTCGGCCTTCGATCATGTGTTGCCACGCCCCATTCCATACAAAGGGCAGGTACTGAATCAGGTAGCCGTTCACTTCCTGGAAGCGACCCGCGATATCGTTCCCAACTGGTTGGAGGTATCACCCGATCCGAATGTGGCTATAGGCCGCCATTGCGAACCATTTCGGGTGGAAATGGTGATTCGGGGCTATCTGGCGGGGCATGCCTGGCGGGAATATCAATCCGGTAAGCGCAGCCTTTGCGGGGTGAATCTGCCTGATGGCATGCGGGAAAGCGACCCTTTTCCAGAACCCATCATAACACCCGCTACCAAAGCAGAGGAAGGACACGATGAAGACATCTCCCGCGAGGAAATTATCGCCCAAGGTATAGTAGAAGAGGCCGATTATGTTCAACTGGAACAATATACAAAAGCACTATTTCTGCGAGGGTCGCAAATGGCTGAGAAACAAGGCTTAATTCTGGTGGATACCAAATATGAATTTGGTAAAAAAGATGGGCGGATATACCTGATTGATGAAGTACATACGCCCGATAGCTCGCGCTATTATTACCTGGATGGGTACAAAGAGCGGCAGCAAATCGGGGAAAGACAAAAGCAACTTTCTAAAGAATTTGTGCGGGAATGGCTGATGGCGCATGGCTTTCAAGGAAAGGATGACCAGTTGATGCCCATGATGCCCGATGTATTTGTTGAGGAAGTATCCGATCGCTATATCGAACTCTATGAAAAAATAACCGGCAAAGCATTTGAGCGGGCCGATACGTCCAATATAAACGATAGAATTGAAGCTGCAGTGGTTAACTACTTGAGGGTTTAATCGTTTTTGAATACCTTTTTTACAAAACCTTTTTGTTCGGCTCGAGCTTCATAGTCCGATTTCATTTTGCGGGTAAAAGCATTGTCTCGTTGTTCGTATTTTCCAGCATCTTTTCTTTGCCGGAATGCTTCATACAAAGTAACGGCACAGGCTACAGAGACATTCAGGCTCTGGGCCATGCCAACCTGGGGAATAATAAAATTTCCATCTGCGTGGGCTAGCGATGCCTGAGAAATGCCATCGTGCTCGTTGCCAAACAACAAAGCCATTGATTGGTTAAAATCCAGTTCATAGATAGAAGAGGCCGCTTCGTCTAAGTGAGTAGCCCAAATTTGATGGTAATTTTTTCTGACATGGGCAAAACAAGCATCCGTATCGGTGTATAGGTGTACATCCACCCATTTTTTGGTGCCACCAGAGCTGCGTTTGCCTACCGTAATTTTTTCAGGGTTCAGAAAAGGGTCAGAATACAGCACAAAGACTTCCCGGATTCCCACAGAGTCACAACTGCGCAATACCGCGCCGATGTTATGAGTATCGTGTACGTTTTCTAAAACAACCGTCAGATCAGCCTGGCGTTGTCTGGCTACCTGCCTGATTTTTTTCAGTCTTTCTGCTGTCATGTAGCTACAAACGTTCAGCCACCATCAATTAGTTGGCTGAAACTGATAATCCTGAAAGCGGAGTATATTGACGAATTTATTTTCAAATTGCTCAATCGGGGCATTTTCAAACCCTGTCGTTTGGCCTGCCCGAACTACCCGCTCGAAGTCAAAACGCGTGTGCAGCATATCTTGGGCTTCGCGCTCCATCCAATACTGAAATTTAGTCCCGTATTTGTTAATCATACGACCGCAATACAGCATCACATCGTAACCCAAGGTGGCTTCATCCTTGGGAATAGCTCCGTAGCGGTCGAAAAAGCGCTGACGGAAAAAACGTACATCCTGATCATAACCATCCAGGAATACATCGCTGCTCACGTGTACATTCAAGGTTTCGTAAAGGTCGATGTCGATTTTTTCATAGCTCATCCACTGCGGCATGCCATATACCTCGACATAATTGTCCGCATCAGCCGTCAATTTCAGCTTGCTGAGGAAAGAATAAATAAATGTTTCGCTCGACCAGGATGGCAAAATAAATACCGTCGTATCGTTGTAACCCAAATAAGGGCGAAGGTCGATGTTTTGGTAAGTAGAAGACTCTTTTACCAGGTATTCACGGAATTGAACCGAGTCGGCCCTAGTACCGGAAATGATGTAATTTTTATTTTGAAAATAGGCAAAGCGGTCTTTTTCGGCATCAGAATCACGAGCTACCAATACAACTTGATTGGGCCGGAAGCGTTTGCGGACGTGTTCTGTAATGGCTTCACAGTGTGACTTTAGGCTGGGGCTTACCTGAATATAGTTGGGATTGTTGGAAGAGACCCCCGCTGCAGAGCTGTGTGGCGAAACAAAAGTTATGTTACTGCGCTTGGCAAATTCGGCCATCACTTGTACACATTCCCGGCGGTAAGGCCCTATGATCAGGTGGGAATTTAAGAGTTCCGTTCTCGTCGTTGTCAATCGGCTGACTTCCTTATCGGAAGCTTTGCTGTCCATGACATTCACATTGAGTTTGACGCCTTCTTCGTTCAGGTCTTCCAAGGCCAGTTGAACACCGCCGTAAAACTGCAGGGCCCAGTCAGAATTTTCTGGCAGTACTCCAGTACTGGCACTGAACTGATTGCTCAAAAAGGGCAACACCACCGAAACCTGATAGGCGGTATAATAAGCCGTTCCAAATTCGCCATTGCGGATAAATTCAGAGCGTGGCCCCTCGCCCTCTTCAACTACGGCATTTGACTTGGATGATTTGATCGGAGGAATGGAATCTACCGGGATGTCCCGCCATTTGATGGTATCCATGATTTCCACCGGAGTTTGTTCCACCACTACCAGGGTACCTGTCTCAGGGTCATATATTTTTCTGCCGGGAATGGGATCCAGTTCTGCCCCGTCCTTAGCTGGTTCTTCTGTCGATTGCGCTTTTTTGAATAGCTCGCAAGAGGGCAATATCCAAATCAGACCTATAAGCAGAAAAAGCCATTTACTCCCATTCGATGGTTGAAGGCGGTTTGGTACTGATATCATAGACAACTCGATTTATTCCTTTTACATGATTGATAATCTCACTAGAAACAGCAGCCAGAAAATCGTAGGGCAATCGGCTCCACTCAGCGGTCATACCGTCCAATGAATTGACTGCTCGCAGGGCAATGGTTTGTTCATAGGTGCGTTCGTCGCCCATTACGCCGACGGATTGAATGGGCAATAATATGGTGGCTGCCTGCCAAACTTGATCGTACAAGTTATGCTTTTTTAAGCTATTTATGAAAATAGCGTCGGCTTCCTGAAGCAAATTTACTTTTTCTGGCGTGATTTCTCCTAAAATTCTAATTCCTAATCCGGGCCCCGGAAATGGATGGCGGTTGAGTATCTCCTGGGGAATCTCCAATTCCCGGCCTACTTTTCGCACTTCATCCTTGAACAACATGCGCAGTGGCTCTACAATTTTCAAATGCAATTTTTCCGGCAAACCTCCCACATTGTGATGCGATTTGATGGTCACAGAGGGGCCGTGTACGGAGATGGACTCAATGACATCGGGATAAATGGTGCCTTGTCCCAGCCATTTGATGTCGGCGTCCCGATCTTCCATGCGCCGCCCTTCGCTTTCGAATACTTCGATGAAAACCCGACCGATGATTTTGCGTTTTTCTTCCGGGTTGGTGACGCCTTTCAGCGGGGTATAAAAGCGCTCTTTAGCATCTATCCCTTCTATCTGCAAGCCCATGCCCTGATAGGAGGCCAGTACTTGCTCGAATTCGCCCTTGCGCAGCAGACCGTTATCAACGAAAAAACAATACAATTGGTCACCTATTGCCCGATGTAGCAGCATGGCTGCAACAGTGGAGTCCACACCGCCTGAGAGCGCCATTAAAACGTGATCGCTGCCGATTTGTTGTTTCAGCTCTACTACCGTTTGCTCCACAAATGAGGCAGGAGTCCAGTTGCCGCTGCATCCCGCAATATTCAGGACGAAGTTTTTCAATAAAATGGCTCCATCCAAACTATGAGTGACCTCTGGGTGAAATTGAATCCCATATACCGGGGCATCAAAAGCTCCATTTTTAGAACGAAACGCAGCCACCTCAATGCTATCTGTCCCTGCCAGTAGTTCAAACTGTTCGGGCAGTTCCAAAATGGTATCGCCATGCGACATCCAAACCTGCGATTGCAAAGGCATTCCCTGCAACAATTCATTGTTTTGATCTATCCGACTCAAACTGGCTTTACCGTATTCACGTTTGGACGAACGCGCCACTTGGCCGCCATAATATTGGGCCATGTACTGCGCCCCATAGCAAATGCCCAATACCGGCTTTTTACCCACCACGGCATCCATATCGGGGTGCAGGGCTGCTGCTTCCATGACGGAAAAAGGACTGCCGGATAAGATAATGGCTTTGACGGAATCGTCTAGGTAGGGCAGCTTATTGTAAGGGACTATTTCGCAGTAAACATGGAGTTCTCGAACACGCCTGGCAATGAGTTGCGTGTATTGAGACCCCAGGTCCAGGATGATAATTTTCTCATTCATGCCGCAAATATAGCTGGAATCGGGAAGTTTTGAATGATTTACTTTTTGTTAATCGTTCTAAACCCCGTTTTTTAAGGCGAATACCCCTCCCAAAACCAGCTTTTAAATAGGTATGTTGGGAGGGGCCTACAGCCTTTAGCGCAGAAGCGTCACTTCGCCTTGCATTTTATCCATAGGCAGTACGCCGGCTACAACGACCTGGATGTAATAGACATACACATCGCTGGGTTGATCTTTGCCGTTGTAGGTGCCATTCCAGCCTTGGCTTGGATTTTCGTTGTCGTAAACCAGCTGCCCCCAGCGGTTGAAGATTTTAAACTCAACGATTTCGATGTTTTCGGGCTTGTTATTGGTGACGAAAGAGAAGAAATCGTTGGTATTATCGCCGTTGGGGGTGAAAGCGTTGGGCATATCCACCAGGGTAGGTTTGACATTGAGTGTGGTGGCGCCATTGGCGTCGCAGGAAGTGGGCGTTTCAATCTGTACGGAGAAGTTGATATCGCCTTCTTGCAACAGCGTCACGTCGATGCTTTCCAGGCCAGTACCGGATGCGATGACTGAATCGCCTTGCAGCCAAGTGAATTGCAGGTCTTCAGCATCCAGAGCGGTTTCATAGAGGGCTGTAAGTGTAACCATATCGCCCAATAAGGCATTGGTTAGCAATGAATCGGGTGTGATGTCAATGCCAAAGGTACTTACCCCGTCTTCTACCGAAACGCTGATTTCGTCGGTAATGGACTGGCAGCCACCGCCGCTGGTGTATTGCAAGGTATAGGTTGTTGTCTCAAAGGGCGAAACGGTAATGGAAGGCCCTGTAAAAACACTGCCATCACTGCCTATCCATTCAAACGAATCACCAGAACTGCCACCTTCTACAGTTGCCGTTAAGATGGCTGCATCGCCAGAGCAAATCAATGCCGCAGATGATTCCAGGTTCAGGTTGACATTTTGAATAACTTCGACCAATACATCTTCCACAACTGGTTCACAGCCTACGCTAGCGGCTGTAAGGGTGTAGAGCGTTGTTTGGGTAGGGCTGACAATAGGTTCTGCGCCCGTAGGAGCCGGGCCAGGCTCTGCCGTCCAGACATAAGTGGAATTCTCGTCGCTGGCGTAGTTGAGCTGCACCGACTCGCCGAGGCAGATGATGGTATCATTCGCGATGGCCACAGTAGGAGATGGGTTGACCGTAATGGTGATTTCTTGGTTGATCTCGTCGCAACCGCCGCCGCTGCTGAAATTTAGGAAATAAGTGGCCGTCTGCTCAGGGCTGACCGTGATTTGCTGAGTATTCAGCACCTCTTGATTGATGGAATTGGTCCAGGTGAAGCTGTCGTCATTGCTGCCATTGACAACGACGGCCTGGATAGTGACTGGGTCGCCCTCACAAATGGCTGTGGTGCTCGCTTCAATATTGACTGTGGCTTGTGGGATCACTTGAACGGTAACTTCCGCCTCCACGGGTGGGCAAAAGCCATTGTCAGCTACTAAGAAATAGGTCGTGGTAGTATTTGGCGTCACGACCAATGGCATATTCGGATCATCTATTACCGTTCCAAAGTCGGGATCGGTAGAAGTCCAGGTATAAGTTGACAAGTCATCAAACAGAAAATTGAGCTGCAAGCTGCCGCCGGGGCACACCGAGTTGATGGTATTTAAAGCAAAAACAGGCGGATCTATGACGGCTACATTGGCTGATAATTGCAAATCGCATCCGAAATTTTTGATTTCCACACTATAAGTGGCATCCATCGTAGGTGATGCTGTTGGATCGAAGCAATCCGTACAACTCAATCCGTCGCCCATCCAGGTAAACTCCTCGTAACTGCTGCTTATTTCCAAAAGAAAACTGACCTGATCGCCGGGACAAATGGTAGCATTTTGAGGCGTCAGCGTCGCAATGGGCGGCTCAATGACGATAATTTCAATTTCAGCCGTATCGCTACAAGCGCGGTTGGTGGTAATCCTTTGGTAGATGAAAGTATCCAATGTGGTGATCACCATATTCCACAGGGTATCCGAAGTTTCGTAGCCAGGGCCTTGCAGCCATTGGTGCATGATGTCGGGGAAGGCCGAAGGTTCGTAGGTGTTTGAAACCAATTGTACGATTTCCCCCTGGCAATAAGTCTCTTTCATCGGGACTGCTTCCAGACCACCCGCAGGCAGTGAGTCCACCCGGATAAATATAGAATCCATCACGACACAGTCACCTATATTAAAGGTAGCAAAATACCAATTGGTGACCGTAGGCGTCGCTACGGTATAAAGCCCACTTGTTTCGCTCAATGAGCCATCATCGGGTGTCCAAACCAAATCAATGCCAGAACCTGTACTGGTGATGGCATTCAATTCAACCATTTCGCCCAGGCATATTTCCAGCGAATCGGGGTTGGTTATTTGTACATCAGCGGGCGCAACAGTCACGGTAACATAAGCCGTATCTCGGCAAAAACCATTCATACTGGCCGCAATCAATTGATAAGTCGTTGTTTCTTCAGGGGTAGCAATAGGGCCGGAACTAGTCGGATTGTCTAAGCCCTCGGTTGGTGTCCAGGAGAAAAGGGTTATATTGGTGTTGATGACTTCGGCTAGCTGTACGCTAAAGTTTTGGCAAACCAAAGTATCATTGGCCACCTCTGGGAAAAAATATTGAACAACCGGAATCATCAGGGTGTCCTTAGCGACGCAGCCGGAAACTTCTACCGAGGCAATATATATGGTTGTCGTTTGAGGGGTGGCAATGGGCGTTGGGCTGGTCGGGTCACTAAGCGCCGTCTCTGGCAACCAAGTGAGGTTTTGATGGTTGACGTTATCGCTGACTTGTAGCTGCACGCTTTCTCCCCGGCAAATAGGGATTGGCGTAACCGCCTCCAAGGTCAGTATTGGGTTGACTATCTGTAGAAATACCGAATCTACATCAGCACATGGCCCTACATTACCCTGCACACTGATCCACATATCGTTTGGAGGCGTCACGATAGGTGTACTGCTGGTAGGGTCGTCAAAAACGTTAACGGGTTGCCAAAAATAGCTGGAAGCACCCGATACTTCCAACTGTACGCTGCTATTCGCACAAACCAGCACAGTATCCTGAGGCGCTTGTATGTTTACTAAAACTTGATCTTCCAGATTGACGGTCAGTTGCGTGTAGGTGACTTCGCCACAACCAAAGTTATTGGTTAAACTGATGATGATGGTTTCTGTGCCTTCAATTTCCAAATCGGATAGCACTGTGATAGGAAAGGCGAGTTGGGTGACACCTGCCGGGATGGTTACAGTAGAGGGGATATCCAATAAATAATCGAAACCTGGAGTAGCAGTACCCTCGACGTTGAACACCACATTATAGGATTGGTCTGTCTCGCTTGGTGAACTGATGCTGATGATCAATTCATCCGGTAAATTGGTGCAATCTTCTACCAAATAATCAATTCCAGAGTTGAAATTGATGCTCAGTTCGGGGGTGCCCCCTTCCAATTCGGCAATAAAAACACCGGAATCAAAAATACCATCGCCACGGTCGGCAATGGCCAGTTTGAGGTGATAAGTATTACAAGGTGTAACAGCAGAACGGGCCGTCAGGCTTTTTTTTACGCCTAAATAATCTGAGGTCAAGCCGTCGTATTGCAAGCTGATCCCATTTTCATTGTTTCGATAGTATTCCCAGTTGATTAGGTTGTTGACGCTATTGATTTGCACCGGCGTAGCGCTTCCATCGGGCAATACGGCAATATTTTGTTGGTTATTCATGTTGGGATCACCGACGATCCCCGGGCCGGATATAAGAAAGGCAAAAATATCGTTAAAGCCCAGGTTCACGTATTCCGGATATTCCTCCGAACCAAATACATACTCAAAGGTGAGTTCATCGGTGGCTACAAAAACATCCAATTCGACGATACAGGCATCCTGTGATTCTGTAAAGTCACCTAAAATGGTGGACAAATAATCCAGGTCAGGATCACCGGGAAACCCATTGTCGGCGGTAAATGAATTGCCGAAGCCGTCGTCAAAATTTGGGCCTACTGCCCAATCCAAGTTGCCAGTGCTGAGCAATAACCCTCTCTCCAGCCCGAGATCAGTATCATCACCGGCCTCAAAAAGGCCAAATGCGCCGGATGCGCAATTGATATCTGTGATTTCAACAGTTGTTACCGGAGTAGAAACAAAGTCTATAATATCCTGATCTTCAATGTTTGATGTCACCGTTATGGGGATATTCTGTTCGCAATCGTTAGAGCACTCCCAATGTCCTTGGAAGCCTTCGAAGGTTGTAAAAGCATCAGAGGTAAATTCCACGGTAAGGCAACCGCTGGTGGCTTGTACTTGGTAACAAACGCCGCCACCCCCATCAGAGTCAAAAAAGTCAAAACCTCCTAGTTGACCGATGATAGGCCCAGACGCCTGGTCATTATCGTAAAAAGTCAGGACATCAAAGCCGCTAGGCTCAATATTATAGTAATCGAGTGTAAAGGTGATGCACTCATGGGGTTGAGTGGGGCAAATCACAAAAACGTGGTTTTCATCGTTGCCATAGTCGCCATCAGCGCCACCGGTGTCCAGCAATTCGCCGCTGCACAGGGTCGAACCGCCTTCATCAATCGTGCTGGAGGGGGCCATTTCATCGATACAGAGTTGAAACGATCCCCAATTGGGCGTACCTGTGGCGGAATAGTCGTTGATTCGGAGGAAATAAGTTACATTTGGCGTCAGCCCGAAGACATCAATTTCTACTATGTTGTCTCCATTGGCCGCCGATCCGCAATAACCTAAATCGGCTAGGCCATTGAATTCGCACTCCCCGCGGTATAGCGCGATTTGAGGATTGGACATGGCAGCGATCATACCATCGCTGATACCGGTAACCGTAATCGTATAATCAAATATGGTATCGCTGGTGGTAAAGGCGAACCACACGTCATTTTGTACCCCGCCACCGTTGAAACAAGAGGGGATATTTCCAAAACCAATATCGCTTGGGGTTGCATTCACGTTATTGAAAAATACCGTGTCTGGACAGAAAGGGGCAACACCCAAATCAATGATTCCGTCACAATCGTCATTGACAGGTTGGGCGGTTAGGGCTACAGAGAAAAGCGCAAGCAAGGTTAAAATAAAGATCAATCGCATCATTTCGGCTTTGATGTGGTGAATTTCAAGGCTCTAAAGTAGCAATTCCCTTTAAAAAAGTGTCCGACAAATAAGCAAATTCATAATCCGGGTGACAAAAATGGACAGTTTTGGGCTGGGCAGAAGCCTAGTTTGGTTTCAGGTTTCAAGCTGGGCTGAAACCTGAGACCAGAAACCTGAGACTCTAATATCCCTTTCAATCATCTGCGCAAGCTTCCAGACCTTTTTCAACCACGTCAAAGCGTAAATACCCGTAATCATTGCCCCAAGCTTGGTTCATATAATTGATGATGTTGGCAATTTCAAAATCGCTCAATTGAGGAAAACCAGGCATGGGGTTGGCATAAGGCATGCCATTAACCCTCAAGGTATCCGATGTACCATATCGGATGATGCAAGCCACTTCAGCCGGGTATTTTTGCACAAAATCGGCTTTTGCCAAAGGTGGAATCAGCCCCTCCAATCCCGTTCCGTCTTCCATGTGGCAATTGACACAGAAATTGGTGTACAGTATTTCCCCTTGTTGATGCGGGTTGCTTTCACAACCCATTTGAAGGCATATTGCCAGCAAGCTTAAACAGCCTGCTATTTTCCTCCATTCCCATTTTTTGGTATCCATTTGCAGTTGAAAAGATTTATTTGTTTGATAAACAGGCGTTTGTGGTTTTTTTGATCTCCCATAATCCCGGCAGGCCAAAGTATAAAAAATAACACTATTTTTACAACCAACACAAAAGGGGTTTGTTTTACTTTCAAGTTTTATTGAAAGCAAAAACCCCAAAGCCCCAATCAAAATAAAAGGTCATGCACAAACAGAGAGCGATAGTTTGGTTTAGGCAAGATTTGAGGCTGCATGATAATGAAGCCCTGACAAAAGCATTAGCATACGCCGATGAAGTAGTCTTGGTCTATGTTTTTGACGAACGTACCTTCATGGGCAAAACCCGTTGGTTTGGTTTCCCTAAAACGGGTAAATTCCGGGCAAAATTCATTATTGAATCCATTGCAGATTTACGCCACAACATCCGGTCAAAGGGGGCAGAATTGATCATTCGCATCGGAAAGCCGGAAGAAGTGATTTTCGACTTGGCCAAGCAATTGAAAACCAGTTGGGTGTTTTGCAACCGCGAGCGCACACAAGAAGAGTTGGAGGTACAGGACAAACTGGAAAAAAGCCTCTGGACGATTGGGCAGGAATTACATTATTCCAGAGGAAAAATGCTCTATTATACCGCCGATCTGCCTTTTCCAGTGCCCCATACTCCGGATACTTTTACCCAGTTTAGAAAAGAAGTAGAAAAAATAACACCGATTCGAAATCCTTTGCCTACTCCTGATACCTTACCCGGGCTTAGCATTTCAATAGATCGCGGCGAAATTCCTTCGCTAGCTGATTTTGGATTGGACGATTTTCAACCAGATGAACGTTCGGTCATTGCTTTTGAGGGTGGGGAGACGGCAGCATTAAAGCGGCTTCATTATTATTTTCGTCAGACGGACTTGGCCAGTAACTATAAAGAGGAACGCAATGGGCTAATCGGAGGGGATTATAGTACCAAATTTTCTCCTTGGTTGTCGCAGGGGTGTCTGTCGCCTAAATTGATCTATTATGAATTGAAGCAATATGAACGTCAGAACGGCGCAAACGATTCGACGTATTGGATTTTTTTTGAATTACTTTGGCGGGATTTTTTTCGATTTATGGCCAAAAAGCACGGCAACCAAATATTTTTAAAAGGCGGTTTGAAAGGAGAGGTGGATCCGCGCTGGCAAAATGATAATCGCTTGCTCAACAAATGGATAGCAGGAGAAACGGGCATCCCTTTTATCGATGCTAATATGCTGGAATTGAAACATACTGGTTGGATGTCTAACCGCGGGCGACAGAACGTAGCAAGTTTTTTGACCAAAGACCTCAACGTAAATTGGCAAATGGGGGCGGAATACTTCGAGTCTGTATTGATTGACTATGACGTGGCCAGCAATTGGGGCAACTGGAACTATGTCGCAGGTGTAGGTAGTGACCCACGTGAAAACCGCTATTTCAACATTTTCTCGCAAGCATGTCGCTACGATCCTAAGGGCGATTATGTGAAAATATGGATTCCTGAACTGGCACATATCCCTTCGGAAAGGATACATCAAGGAATTGGGTGAGGGTGAGGGTGAGGGTGAGAGTGAGAGTGAGAGTGTGGGTGTGAGTGTGGCTAGGCTTTGCCACACTCACACCTCAAATCCTCGAATCCTCAAAAGCTATGCTCAAAGCTTAGCCAGTCAAACTTGTAATGCTTTTTCTCCTAATACATTTCCGTTACAGCAAAGTGAAAGGCACTTTCAATTGCTGCATTTTCATCAGAATCGGAACCGTGAACGGCATTTTCTCCAATGCTGGTTGCATACAAAGCGCGTATGGTGCCGGGAGCAGCCTTTGCGGGATCAGTCGCGCCAATTAGCGTACGGAAATCTTCTACGGCGTTGTCTTTTTCTAAGATGGCGGCCACAATAGGGCCGGATGACATGAATTCGACCAATTCACCAAAAAAGGAACGCTCTCGATGAATGTCGTAAAACTCACCTGCTTTTTCGGGCGAAAGCTTGGTCAGTTTCATGGCAACAATCCGAAAGCCGCCTTCGTTGATTTTTGCTAAAATACCACCAATATGCCCGGCTTTGACGGCGTCGGGTTTAATCATCGTAAAAGTTCTGTTACCAGCCATGATATGCTTCTTATTTTAATGTTTCAAAAAAACGCTGCAAAAGTAAAGAATCTCAATTCCCAGAAAAGCAGATGGGCTACTTTTTTTGAAAAACTTTTGTTTGGGCGGCGGGCATCAGGGAAGCAGATGATCACTTTGCTTCAAGTATAGTTTGGTGAAGTTCATTATTTTTGTCAATTTCGCACCTGCATTTAAGAAAATGATGGAAAACATCCGAGAATTAAGCCCTCTACTTGACTTTCCCAAGGATATTGTGATCATATCGCACCGGAATCCAGACGGAGATGCCATTGGCTCTTCTCTGGCCTTGTATCATTTTTTAAACCATTTTGGTCATACGGTGCGGGTCATTTTTCCTTCGGAATACCCGCCCATATTTTCTTGGATGCCCGATTCGGACAAGATTATCATTTATGACATCGATCCGGATTATACAAAGACCCTTATCGAAAAATCCGATCTTATTTTTTGTTTGGATTTCAACGGCTTGGATCGGATTGACAAAGTGGGCGATTTAGTAGATGCTTCCAAAGCAGTTAAGGTGATGATCGACCACCACCTGCACCCGGAGCCTTTTGTCGATTTTATGCTTTCTGATTCTCTGGCAAGCTCTACCTCTGAATTGATTTACGAATTCATCGGATTATTGGGCAAGAAAAAATACCTGGACATCGTTATTGGGGAGTGCATTTTTACCGGCATCCTCACAGATACGGGCTCCTTTAAATACAGCACCTCTGCTCGATTGTACCAGATCGTAGGCGATTTGGTCGAATTGGGGGTTGACGACAAAAAGCTTCAGGATCTGATCTTTAATAGCCTAGAAGTCAAACATTTGAAGCTATTAGGTCATTGCCTGAACAATCGGATGGAAATACTGGAAGAACACAAAACCGGCATTATCTATCTCACCAAAGACGATTATACCGAATTTGACATTCAGCGAGGCGATACGGAAGGTATTGTGAACTATTTGTTGAAAATAAAAGACATACAACTGGCTGCTTTCATCACGGAGCAACCAACCATAGTCAAAATATCCCTGCGATCTAAGGATGATTTTTCTGTGGAAGAAATTGCAAAAAAACATTTTAAGGGCGGAGGCCACAAGAATGCAGCAGGCGGGTATTCCTTCCAAAACCTGGATACGACCCTCAAGCGTTTCAAGCGCTTACTACCTTATTATATTCCAATCACTAACTCTTAACAACTTATGCGTTCTGTTTTATTATTTTCCATTTGTGCCCTGTTCTTACTGGGCTGTAATCAGACATCTAAAAAGAAACTCACGGCAAATGGTTATGAATATATGTTGCACACCAGCGGCAAAGGAGAAAAGCCCGCGCCCGGTGATTACGCTTATTTTCACGCCCAATTGAGAAACGGGGACACGGTGCTATACAGCAGCCGCGACCAACCCCAAATGCCATTCATACAAATTCCGCTTGAGGAAGTGACCAATCGCAAAACTTCTCCTGTAGAAGATATTTTGCGTGAAATGACTTTGGGCGACAGCGCCACGGTATTGATTAATTTGGATACCATTCCAGCTGAAATGCGTCCAAGAGGCTTTGAAAAAGCTTCTGTGATGTTTTACGATGTAGTATTGTTGGACATCAAGACACAGGAAGAGTACAACACAGAAGCCCAACGCTTGCAAGAAGAACAGATGAAGGCGATGGAATTGGCTCAAGCTCGCCAAGCAGAAGTAGCGACTATGGTCGGCCAAACCCTCGAACAATTCAAAAACGGTGCACTTAAAAACCAGCTGACAGAATCTGAGACTGGCTTGAAATACATCGTACACGAGAAAAAAGACGGTCCCAAATTGCAAATGGGTGATATGGCCAATGTGCATTATTATGGGGTATTGATGGATGGTACTATGTTCGACAATTCTTTTGAGCGCGGGCAACCCATTAGCTTCCCATTAGGACAGGGTCGTGTGATCAAAGGCTGGGATGAAGGCTTGAGCTACCTGAAAAGAGGAGAAAAAGCGACCTTTTTTATACCTTATAACCTCGCTTACGGCGAGCAAGGGTCACCTCCAACCATTCCGGCTAAGTCGGATTTGGTGTTTTATGTGGAAGTAGTGGAATAGGGTTTCAAGTTTCTGGTTTCCTTGCCCGAATCCCGCTTTAGGCGGGAGGCGGGCAAGGAAACCAGAAGCTAGAAACATTTTTAATAACGCTGTATGTACAGCATAAAAGAGGAAAGGCATATTATGACTGCTGAACAATTGAAAAGCGTCAAGGATCGCCTTAGTTTGCTAAGGGGGTATCTTTGACGTCGATAACCGTTTAATTCAGATTGAAGACAAAGAGCAATTATCTCTTGACCCAGGTTTTTGGAACGATCCACAAAAGGCAGAAGCCATACTGAAGGAACTCAAAAGCCATAAAAACTGGGTGAGCAGCTACCAAGAAGTAGCGCAAGTCGTGGACGACCTGGATGTGTTGTTCGAATTTTTAAAAGAAGGAGAAGGCACGGAAGAGGAGGTCGATCAAAAATACGCCGAAGCTTTAGCGGTGGTGGACGAATTGGAATTCCGCTCTACGCTCAACAGGCAGGAAGACGAGCTATCGGCAATACTGGAAATCAACTCCGGTGCCGGCGGTACGGAAGCTTGTGATTGGTCGGAAATGCTCATGCGCATGTACCTGATGTGGGCGGAGAAAAAGGGCTACAAAGTATCGGAACTGAACCGACAAGATGGCGATGTAGCCGGTATCCGCTCTGTTTCTTTGGAAATCGACGGCGATTTTGTATATGGTTTGCTGAAAGGCGAAAACGGCGTACACCGCCTGGTGCGGGTCAGTCCTTTTAACGCCCAAGGTAAGCGGATGACTTCCTTTTCATCGGTATTTGTGCATCCGATGGTGGACGATCGCATTGAGGTCGAAGTGAATCCTGCCGATCTGGACTGGGATACCTTCCGCTCTAGCGGTGCGGGTGGACAGCACGTTAACAAAACAGAATCGGCTGTCCGGGTCAGGCATTTACCTACGGGTATTGTAGTAGAATGCCAACAAGAGCGTTCTCAGCACATGAATCGCGACAAAGCGATCCAAATGCTAAAGTCGAAGCTCTACGAATTGGAGCTTCAAAAGCAGTTGGAAGAGAAAAGTAAGGTCGAGGCCGGTAAGATGAAAAACGAATGGGGCTCCCAAATCAGAAGCTATGTACTGGACGACCGACGGGTGAAAGACCATCGGACAGGTTACCAAACCAGCCAAACGGAAGCGGTGCTGGATGGCGAGTTGGACGCATTTATCAAGTCGTTTTTGATGTATAGAGAAATTGAGTGAGGGTGAGGGTGAGGGTGAGGGTGAGTGAGTGTGGGTTTGAGTGTGGCTAGGCTTGGCTTGGCCACACCC
>CALMIR010000124.1 GCA_937864265.1 uncultured Saprospirales bacterium
CGAGTGCCCCGCTCACTATACGCTAAGATTCAAGTGAGCGGGTAAATCGAAGTCAACCGCTTACTATACGCTAAGATTCAAGTAAGCGGGTGACCCGAAGTCAACCGCTTACTATACGCTAAGATTCAAGTGAGCGGGTGAATCGAAGTCACCCGCTCACTATACGCGAAGATTCAAGTAAGCGGGGGACTCGAAGTCAACCGCTTACAATACGCGACACTAGCACTAAAACTCCCCAAACAAATCATCCAGCGTCAGGCTATTTTCTATGCTGGAGCTACTGTAGGGATTGGACACCAGGCCAAAGGTGCTGAGCAGGGTAATGAATATGGCTTTGTTCGTAGCCGTTTCCTCTCGAAAAGCTTGTAATTTATGCCGAAGTTCACCATCATAGGCTTGGGTGATCGTGTAGGGAGCAATCGAAAACTTCATCTCGCACAGATTGATGACTTGATCTCTTCGATCAATCACCAGATCAACCTGAGCATTTTTGCCGCGCCAGGCAGCCACCTGAGCCGATACACCTTGTATGCCCAATGCTTTTTTGATGGCAGGCAGATGCATCAGGCACACCAGTTCGAAGGCGTAGCCACTCCAAGCCCGGATGCCGGGATGGTCTATGTTTTGAACCCAAAAATTTTCTGACCAAGCACTTTGTCCGGCATGGATGTATCGCAGGTAGAACAGAGAATAAAAATCGGTCAATTGATACACGGCATCTTGTTGCTTTTTCCCGAAGGCCTGATACTTTCTGATGAAACTGCTCTCCTCCAACTCCCGCAATACGCGGGTAATGCTACCGCCGTCGGGCAAACGGGTGGCAGCCATAAGTTCGGCGCGTGTCATGCCCATGGCCTTTTTGGACAGTGCTTCTATGATTTGAAGGTGTTTTTCGGCGTTGCGAAACAACGAGGGGTACAGATTGTGAAATTCTTTGTTTAAAAACCCATCCTCACTAAAGCAAAGGCGGTCAATGTTTTGAGCGATACTTAGCCCTTTTTTCACTTGTTCCAGGTAAAAAGGGATTCCCCCCATCACCATGTACATTTGCACCATCTGGTAGCGGCTGAAGTGCATGGCTCGCATGTTGAAGTACGCCTCGCATTCCGCCAAGGTAAACGGCAATAGGCGGATGCGGTGGGTAACCCTGTTGTGCAAGCCGCCGTGGTTGTTGATGAGGTTATTGACCATCCAGGAAGCCGCCGAACCACAGGTAATGAGCAGTATATCTCTTCTGGCGCTGGCAAAGCTGTTCCAAAAATGTTCTAATGCCGAAATAAAACCCGACTGTGGCGTATCGAACCAGGGCAATTCATCCAGAAACAACACTTTTTTGGTCGCATTTTCCGGTCCAAGTTGTTTCGAGAGGGTCAGAAAAGCATCGAACCAATTGCTTGGTGCGGCTTTGCCCTCCAATATCGGAAAATACCCCAGCAGCGCCGCGTGAAAATTGGCAAGCTGGGTTTTGATGCTTGCATTTGCAATGCCTGTCACCTGGAAGTCAAATTTGTTTTCAAAAACCGTGCGCACCAAAAAGGTTTTCCCAATTCTACGCCTGCCATACAAGGCTACGAAAGCCGATTTGTAATGCGTTTTCAGTTCTTCCAGTATCGCAAATTCTTTTTTTCGACCTACAAAATCTGCTGTTTCCATGCGGTTGCTTTTGGGCAAAGCTACGCTTTTAAATCCAATTTCCGCCACTTTGCCCACCTCAACTTGGCGGAAACGATATTTTTTTACTAGTTTCCGCCAAGTTGCTTGTATCAATTTGGCGGAAACTATTCCTTGCCTCCATTTTTTCTCAAAAAAACAACGGTGACAGAACTGCGCAAAAAAATAACCCTGTTCAAATGCTATTCCACAATCAAAATCCCATTTTTCTCGCTATCTTTGTTCAAAAGCCAATGTGCAAATAGCATGCTTTGCGACCCATTTTCTATCACATAACTAAAAGCACCCATATGCCCCATTCCAACCTCCTCCAATCCCTTGCCTATTTGGAACAACTCATCCGCTACCGCTTGCAGCAAGACCTAGGACGGGAAGACCAGCAATTGCCCGCGACAGAGCCGACAATGCCGCAGTTCGGCCAGCATGATGGCAGCCATTTTAGCCATTTCGTACTCAACAGTCGGCTCAATCGGGAGGAATTGGTTGCCGTTCTATTAGCATTAGTGCCGCATGTTATTCCCCATTTTTTCGATGCCATCATCGCAGAATATTTGCCCAAAGGGGGCGACTTTCCCGCCTTTGGCGGTGTTAAGGGCGATCAGCACCGGGGTACCATCCCCACCGGCGAAACCTTGTTGTACATCTTGGCTGGCAATGACCTCAATCGGCGTTTTCAGTTGCAGGAAATGTTTTCTTCCGATCATTTTTTTGCCAAAGAAAACGTCCTGTACCTCGAAACCGTCAAGCGCGGCGAGCCGCCCATGAGTGGCCGCCTGCTGCTGGATCAGGATTATATAGACCTATTTACCATCGGGCGCATCCCCGTACCTCAAATGAACACCCACTTTCCCGCCCAGCACTTGAGTACCGAAATGGAATGGGACGACCTGGTACTCAACCCCAGTACCCTGGAACAGATACAAGAGCTACAAAGCTGGGTGACCCACAACGATACCCTCCTCTACACCTGGGGTATGCACAAAAAACTCAAACCCGGCTACCGCGCCTTGTTTTATGGCCCGCCGGGCACCGGGAAAACGCTGACCGCATCGCTCATCGGCAAATACACCAACAAAGACGTTTTTCGCATTGACCTGTCAATGGTGGTGTCCAAGTACATCGGCGAAACAGAAAAGAACCTCTCCTCCCTCTTCGACAAGGCGCAAAATAAAAACTGGATCCTCTTTTTCGATGAGGCAGACGCCATTTTTGGCAAAAGAACCAGTGTGCGGGATGCCCACGACAAGTACGCCAATCAGGAGGTATCCTATTTGCTGCAGCGAATCGAAATGTACCCCGGCCTGACCATCCTCGCCTCCAATTTCAAAGACAATATAGACGAGGCTTTCATCCGCCGATTCAATTCCATCGTCTATTTTCCAAAACCCAAAGCAGAAGAGCGCTTGTTGCTCTGGCAAAAGGCTTTTCCACCCATGGTAAGCTTTGCGCCCGATGTGCAACTCGAAACCCTGGCCCAGCGCTTCGAGCTGACCGGTTCTCATATCATCAATATCGCCCAATATACCTGCTTGAATGCGCTGGAGCATCGTACTGCGGTCATTTCAGCGAAAGACATTGAAAAAGGCATTGTGCGGGAATATGCGAAGGAAGGCAAGGTGATATAGTTGAGAGCGCTAGTCCAAAAGTCCATCATCGGGTTCTTTTATCCAACAAAATTGCTACTTTTGCATAAAATTTAGCGAAAGCGAGCAAATGGGCGAATTAAAGTACACTCCTGCCGTACTCTTACTGGAAGATGGCACTTTCTTTCAAGGCAGGGCAGCCGGAAAAATAGGCACCACCTCGGGCGAAATCTGTTTCAATACCGGCATGACCGGCTATCAGGAAATTTTTACCGATCCCTCTTATTACGGCCAATTGTTGGTAACGACCAATGCCCATATCGGGAATTACGGTACCAAAAAAACAGAAACGGAATCCTACAGCATCAAAATAGCGGGGCTGATTTGCAAAAATTTCACGCCCCAATACCATCGGCCTATGGCCGACCAGTCCATCCAGGACTATTTTGAGGAAGAACAACTGGTTGGTATTTCCAATGTCGATACCCGTGCCATCGTCAAACACATCCGCAACAAAGGCGCTATGAATGCCATCATCTCTTCAGAGGTGAGCGATGTGACAGTGTTGAAGAAAATGTTGGCTGAGGTGCCCCAAATGGAGGGCCTCGAACTGGCTTCTAAAGTGAGTACCAAAGAGCCTTACACCTACGGCGATCCCCATGCGACATACAAAGTAGCGGTGCTCGATTATGGGGTGAAGCAAAATATTTTGCACTGCTTTGCCGAGCGGGACTGCTATTTGCGGGTATTTCCAGCCAAAACGCCGTTGGAAGACCTGATTGCCTGGCAGCCCGATGGCTATTTCCTGTCGAATGGCCCTGGAGATCCGGCCTCGATGGACTATGCCGTACAGACAGCCAAAGCGATACTCGAACTGGACGCCCCGCTGTTTGGCATCTGCCTGGGGCACCAACTGTTGGCACTGGCCTTGGATATCCCCACTTACAAAATGCACCACGGACACCGGGGCATCAACCACCCCGTGAAAAACCTGGAAACCGGGCACTGCGAAATTACCAGTCAAAACCACGGCTTCGGCGTTTCCCCGGATGCTATCAGGGCCAATGCCGACCGGGTAAGCATTACCCACATGAATCTGAACGACGAAACCATAGAGGGCATGCAGGTCAATGGCAAAAAGGCATTTTCCGTGCAATACCACCCGGAAGCCTCGCCCGGCCCGCACGATGCCCGCTATCTTTTCGATAAATTTGTAAAATTAATGGAAAAATAAAGGGGTCTTTAGTGGCAATTGCGCCAGACTGGCTTATTTTTCCGCCATCAAATAATGGACAAAAAAATATGAGTACCATCACTGACATCCGCGCACGCGAAATTCTCGACTCCAGGGGCAATCCTACCGTTGAAGTTGAAGTCATCACAGAAAGTGGTTATACCGGAAGGGCTGCTGTTCCTTCTGGCGCATCTACCGGAAAACACGAGGCCGTAGAATTGCGCGATGGCGACAAAAATCGTTATCTGGGCAAAGGCGTATTACAAGCCTGTAAGCATGTAGAAGAAGTGATTTCTGAAGAGCTTATCGGCTTGGACGTAACCGACCAAATATACATTGACAATTTGATGCTGGAGTTGGACGGTACTCCTAACAAATCCAAACTAGGCGCTAATGCCATTTTGGGCGTATCGTTGGCCATTGCCAAGGCCGCTGCCGAAGCTACAGAACAGCCTTTATATCGCTACATTGGCGGTATCAACGCGCATGTACTTCCAGTGCCCATGATGAATATCCTCAACGGCGGTTCGCATGCCGACAACAGCATCGACTTTCAGGAATTCATGATCATGCCTGTTGGTGCCGATTATTTCTCCGAAGGCCTACGCATGGGCGTGGAAGTGTTTCACCACTTGAAGTCCGTGCTCAAAAAGAAAGGCTATTCGACCAACGTAGGCGATGAGGGCGGTTTTGCGCCCAATATCAAATCGAATGTAGAAGCCATTGAAACCGTATTGATGGCCATCGAGGCAGCGGGTTTCCGCCCTGGAGAGGACATCGTAATTGCCATGGATGCTGCGGCTTCTGAATTTTACAATGAAGCTGAAAAGGTTTACCATTTTCACAAATCGACCGGCGACAAGCTGACTTCCTCCGAGATGGTAGCGTACTGGCAAGATTGGGTAAAAAAATACCCCATTTTCTCCATTGAAGATGGCTTGCACGAAGACGATTGGGATGGTTGGAAATCCCTGACGGCTGCTGTTGGCGATCGCGTTCAATTGGTGGGCGACGACCTGTTTGTTACCAATGTCAAGCGCCTGCAAATGGGCATTGACCAAAGTGCCGCCAATTCTATCCTCATCAAAGTCAACCAAATTGGTACTTTGACTGAAACAGTGGAAGCGGTTCGCCTGGCTACCCGCCATGCTTATACCAGCGTAATGAGCCACCGCTCGGGCGAAACAGAAGATACGACTATTGCCGACCTGGCGGTTGCCTTGAATACGGGTCAAATCAAAACCGGATCGGCATCCCGTTCGGATCGGATCGCCAAATACAACCAATTGCTCCGCATCGAGGAAGAACTGGCCGATTCTGCCGTTTATCCCGGAAAAGCGTTATTGGGTTAATATTGAAAAAGTACTGCTATGGCCAATATCAAAAATCCATTCCAGCCTTTGTTGGATCAATTGCCGGCGCCGATGCGCAACCGCTATTTTTTGGTGCTGGTCTTGTTTTTTGCCTGGATGATCTTCTTCGATCGGCACGATTTTCTGACGCAGTGGCAATTGAACCGCAGCGTCAATCGCCTGGAAAAAGAAAAGGAGGAATTATCTGGCCAAATCAAAGAAGCCAAACAGGAAAGGTTGGATTTGGAGGTACACAAAGAAAAATTTGCCCGCGAGCAGTACTACATGAAGAAAAATAATGAAGAAGTTTTCATCATTCCCGATGAAGCGGAAGAATAAACACCCATTTTTGATTTCTAAATAAACTGATAAAACCAGTATCATGTCTGTTCTTGTCAATAAAGACTCCAGAATTATCGTTCAGGGATTCACCGGAAAGGAAGGTACTTTTCACGCCTCTCAAATGATCGAATACGGCACCAATGTTGTAGGCGGTGTAACGCCTGGCAAAGGCGGGGAATCTCACCTCGATCGTCCGGTTTTCGATACCGTTGCCGATGCTGTAAATAAGGCCGGAGCCGATACTTCTGTGATTTTTGTACCGCCGGCTTTTGCTGCCGATGCCATCATGGAGGCTGCCGAGGCGGGCATCAAAGTGATCATTTGCATCACGGAGGGCATTCCGGTGCAAGACATGGTCAAGGTGAAAGCCTACTTGAATACCAAAAATACCCGGCTAATCGGGCCTAACTGTCCTGGCGTAATTACTCCTGGAGAGGCCAAATGCGGCATCATGCCCGGTTTTATTCACAATCCGGGAAAAATCGGCATCGTCTCCCGTTCTGGTACGCTCACCTATGAAGCGGTTGACCAGGTGACCAAAGCCGGATTGGGGCAGTCCACTTGTATCGGTATCGGCGGCGATCCTATTGTGGGTACCACCACCAAAGAAGCCGTAGAATTGCTGATGAACGACCCCGATACGGAAGGAATTATTATGATCGGTGAAATCGGCGGCGGTATGGAAGCTGAAGCGGCTCAATACATCAAAGCACACGGTACCAAGCCCGTTGTGGGTTTCATAGCTGGCCAAACAGCACCCAAAGGCCGTACGATGGGCCACGCCGGTGCTATCATCGGCGGTGCTGATGATACGGCTGCTGCAAAAATGAAAATCATGGAGGAATGCGGTATCCACGTGGTGAAATCACCTGCGGAAATAGGCGCCACCATGGCAGCGGCATTGAAGCGGTAAGAACGCGATTTGAGAAAAAAATGTTTTTCATAGGAGGCAGGTGTTGTCAAGCACCTGCCTTTCGCATTTTTTGCTTCTAAAAATACTCACTCCTCTAAAATCTGAATTTTCACATTCAAATTGCCCTGCAAAACCAGGTCAATAATCATCGCATCGGCAGCCAAATAGGCATTGCGCAAGTTCAGCGCCTGAAGGTCGCCCTCCAATACCACATTTTCGCTCAGCGGGTATTTTTTCAACTGCTCCTGAAATTGCGCCTGCATGTCCTTGAGGTTGTAATCAAGTAAAAAATCCAGGTTATCCTGTACTTTCTTTTTGATGGTGCTTTTGAGCAGCCAGCCTGCCGATTTAGTCAAAAAGTTCTTCGTGTCCAGCGTAAAATCCAGGTCTTCTATATCTAAACTGTTTTTACTCGTGTTGTAAACGGGGTAGCCCGTCATATAAATGCTGCCATTGTAACTGCCCGATAACATGGTATTGACCACCAGCTTATTCCCTTGCCCATACAATTCCAACCCATGAATGGTCACCGACTTATTGCCCTGAGAGAAGGTTTCCCCTACCAATTGGGTTTGAGCAATCCGCTCCGCCTCTGTGTAGGAAATGCGAGTATTGATGTGTATTTCAAAATCTTCCGCCACGTCGTTGCGAAACTCCAGCGGCGGTAAATTAGAGGGATAGATGCCTTCCGGGCGGGCGCCAATTTTCACTTTGGGTTTCGATTCAAAAAATATGGTGCCTTTGATTTGGTTGTTTTCCAAAAGCAGCGGTGTGATGCCTACGTTTTGCGGATTCACAATCAGCCAAGTGTTGTATTCTTCGGATACCTGCATGGGGACAAACATTTGCTTCCAGGCGTCTTGCATCATTTTCTGGAGGTTGAACTGATCGGCCACCATCGCATCCATGGAACTGGTGATCTTTTTCTTGCTGTTTTTTAGTACCAAATCAGCTACCATTGTAATGGGCAATTGTACACCAACCAGCTTGAGCCGTGGTTTTTCCAGCCATTCATAGCCATCTATTTCGGTCACCGTACTCACTTTCCATTGGTTGGTCAGATTCACTGCGGTCTTGAATCGAAGCGCAATACTCCCCTCCGCTTCCACCTTACTGATCCCAATATCGTATTTGATCCAAAGCGACAGCGGTACGCGGTAAATGAGCAATTGGCTGTCGATTTGCAAGCTCAATGCCTCCTTTTTTTCCGCCCGCAACATCATCTTATCACCGTCTCGCAGGTTGTTGTCTTCGTACAAAACACCTTTGAGTTGCTGGTTGAGCATATCCTCCAAGTCTTTGGCATTCA
The DNA here is from genome assembly GCA_937864265.1 of uncultured Saprospirales bacterium. Taxonomy (GTDB): domain Bacteria; phylum Bacteroidota; class Bacteroidia; order Chitinophagales; family Saprospiraceae; genus CALMIR01. The sequence goes on from CALMIR010000124.1 coordinate 8,405, forward strand.
GGTCTATGGGAATATTGATCACAGAAGTGCGCTCAGCAAAAAGCTCATCATAACTTTCCATCGGGCGAACGGGTTTAGACGACTTGCAGGTCATCGTTAACAAGAGAATACAAACGTAAAAAAAGGATCTCATGCACATGGATTTTCAGTATGCAATATTACGTTTATTCCGCTTGGCTGGCAAATGGCCTTCGAGGGAATAAATGCCCTTCTGAGCAGTTTATATTTGGTGATCTCCACTTTGTAAGCGATTTTTACAGGCTAAGCAAACCCTGACCTTTATGCAGCCTACTTTTCTCTCCCCGGAAGCGCGTTTTGGATCGCTTTTTATCGATGTCCAAATGACCCGCCTATTTCCTGACGGAAAAACCTTTGCCGATTGTACCCCTCTAATGCCTGCGGATGAGATCATGGCGCGTTATGATGCCTCCAAAGATCAGCCCGGATTCGTGCTGGCGGATTTTGTTCGGGAGCATTTTGCTCTGCCTGCGTCTTTTTCCACTGATTTTCAAGCCGATACTTCCCGCCCGGTGTCAGATCACATCAATGGCCTTTGGACTATTTTAACCCGGCAGGCCGATGATGCCCGAAATGATGGGAGCCTCATTTCATTGCCGGAACCTTATATTGTGCCTGGTGGGCGATTTGGTGAAATTTACTATTGGGACAGCTATTTCACGATGTTGGGACTTGCTGTAGCAGGTCGAGTGGATATGATCGAACACATGATTAACAATTTTGCCTACCTGATTGATGCCATCGGATTCATACCCAATGGCAACCGCACCTATTTTCTAAGCCGATCCCAGCCTCCTTTTTTTGCCCAAATGGTCAACTTGTTGGCAGAGCTAAAGGGGAATTCCGTTTTGACACAATACCTACCCCAGTTAGAAAAAGAGTACCGCTTCTGGATGGAAGGAAAGGACAAGCTCCAAGTGCCGGGAACAGCAGAAAAGCATGTTGTTTTGCTGTCCGAAACGCAGGTACTCCATCGCTATTGGGATGCGGGCGATACCCCCCGCGCTGAAATGTACCGCGATGATGTCGAAACAGCAGAGGCCACCAATCGAAATGCGCCTGATCTGTATCGCGCTATAAGGGCAGCATGTGAATCGGGCTGGGATTTCAGTTGCCGCTGGATGGCCGACGGGCAGGCCTTGCAAAGCATCCATACCACGGATATTATTCCGGTAGATCTCAATGCACTGCTGTATGGCTTGGAAAAAACGCTCCAGAAGGCTTACCAATTGGCAAATAATCCTGAAAAAGCGACCCAAATGGGGCAATGGGCTCAGGATCGGCAAGCGGCATTATTACAATATTGCTGGGACCCCAAAGCGGGCTTTTTCATGGATTACGATTTCAAAAAAGGGGCTTGTACGCCCATTTATTCATTGGCCGGCCTATTCCCACTTTACTTTCAACTGGCGGACGAGGGGCAGGCTAAAGCTGTAGCAAATCAGGTGGCCAAGCTTTTTTTACGCGAAGGCGGTGTCGTTTCTACCCCCTACAACACCGGGCAGCAATGGGATGCCCCCAATGGCTGGGCGCCGCTCCAATGGATCACCCTACAAGGGCTGCGCCATTACGGCCATACCGAATTGGCAGACACCATCAAGCAGCGATGGATTGACCTGAACACCAGGGTTTATCAGCGCACTGGTAAAATGCTGGAAAAATACAACGTGGAAGACATGAGTCTGGAAGCTGGCGGCGGCGAATACCCGGTACAGGATGGCTTTGGCTGGTCGAATGGGGTACTGCTGAAATTATTGATGGAATAAAATTTCTATTTTATTTTACCTTCGCACGTTTATTTTAAGCATTTTTCATTTTACCAAACAAAGTCCATGTTCCACCACCAAACCCGCCCTTTCGGTGCTTTTGAAATCCATGAACTGCTGGATGATCGGGGCAATCAATTGGCTATTGTGCCTGCCTTTGGCGCATGCGTTACTGCGTTGTGCTTGTATGGCACGCCGATATTGGACTGTTACCAGACACCCGAAGAAATGCTCATCAATCGCTGGATGAAAAATGTGTTCATATTTCCTTTTCCCAACCGATTGAAGGACGGCAACTATACTTGGCAGGGTAAGCACTATCAATTTCCCATCAACGATACAGTAACGGGTACGGCTTTGCATGGCTTCCCTGCCGAGCAGCAACCGATGCAACTCATTGACGTGACCACCTCTGAGCATCAAGCTGCTATGACATGTGTCTTTGATTACGATGGCCACAAACCTTACTATCCTTTTCCTATTTCGCTTAGGGTTCGTTTTGAATTGGACGATGTCGGGCATTTTGGCATCGAAAGCAGCATCATCAACAAGCACCACCAGGAAATACCATTTGGTTTTGGCTGGCATCCTTATTATTCCCTGAGTAAAACGGTGGATCAAATGTCGCTCCAATTACCTGACTGCGAGATGATTGGCATAGACGCAGAGATGATCCCAACAGGGAAGCGCTACCCCTACTCTATTTTTGAACAAAGGCGTCTTATCGGCAGTGAGGTATTGGATAATGGATTCTATGTAATTCCCGATGGTGCAGAAGAAACGAGCATTGAACTGGCTGGAACGGAAGGCAAGCTGCAGCTCTGGCAGCAGACTGGAGAAAAAGGTTTTTCTTACCTTCAAATATTTACCCCTCCCCACCGCTTGTCATTAGCTGTTGAACCTATGAGTTGCAACATCAATGCTTTTCGCAATGGAGAGGGGCTATGGATATTGACACCAGGTGTCGAGAAAAAATTAGCGTTTGGATTGGGGTTTACTAAAAACGGGTAAGCCTGTAAAACAAAACTAAACTACTAAGAACCCAAGTAGCCTTTCAGCAATTTGCTGCGATTGGCAGAGCGGAGTTTGTTGATGGCTTTATCTTTGATTTGGCGAACCCTTTCGCGGGTCAGGCCAAATTTCTCTCCGATATCTTCTAAAGACATGGGGTGTTCGATGCCGATGCCGAAATAAAGCTTAATTACATCACATTGGCGTTCGGTAAGCGTACTCAAAGAGCGTTCTATTTCTTTGCGCAGTGATTCTAGGTACTCCAAAGATGCATCCGTATTGGGCGTCGTGTTGTTTTCCAAAACATCCAACAGGGAGTTGTCTTCTCCTTCTACAAAAGGCGCGTCCATAGATACGTGCCGGGCTGCTACGCCAAGGGTCGTTTCCACTTCTTCTGTTGGAATTTCCAGCATTTCGGCCAATTCCTCAGCAGAGGGTTCGCGTTCGTATTCCTGCTCCAATTCAGAGAAAGCCTTATTGATTTTATTCAAAGAGCCTACCTTGTTCAAAGGAAGGCGCACGATACGAGATTGTTCTGCCAATGCCTGAAGAATGGACTGGCGAATCCACCATACAGCATAAGAAATGAATTTGAAACCACGGGTTTCGTCGAAGCGTTGAGCAGCCTTGATCAAACCCAAATTGCCCTCGTTAATCAAATCACTCAGAGAAAGCCCCTGGTTTTGATATTGCTTGGCAACAGAAACAACAAAACGCAAATTGGCTTTAGTCAATTTCTCCAGAGCGGCCTGATCGCCCTGCTTGATACGCTTAGCCAGATCTACCTCTTCCTCAGGGGTTAGCAAATCCACTTTTCCGATTTCCTGCAAATACTTCTCTAAGGATTGGCTTTCCCGGTTGGTAATAGATTTAGTGATCTTAAGTTGTCTCATTTAAGCGTTGTATTTTTTAAAAAGTGAAAAGAAGGGTAAAAGGTTAGGAGAAAGGCATCACTTTCTGAATATGTATGACGAAAAGATGCTTTTTGCTGCGTCATTATACGCTATATGGCATTGATTAAATGCCGCAAAAATACAAGATTTTATCATTCAAGTCAAGGAATTCGATAATATTTAGTTTACATGCAACTGGTAATAACCCCATAAGTGCTAAAAAAGTTTCAACACTCCATGAAAACAATATTTGGAAATGTGATTTTTTTCTTTTTTATTGCGCATGTTAAAGGATAAAGCCCTTTATAACTAATCCACCAATGGAACGAGTAACTTTTACCATCGAGTATATATTTCGAGCATCGCCTGCCATATTGTACCAATTTTTGACTACCCCGGCTTGTTTGGTTCGATGGTTTTGTGACGAAGTGGACATCAACGGCAATGCTTTTACTTTTTTCTGGGACGGTTATAAAGAAATTGCAGATTTGATTGTAGATATACCAGATGAATTGCTGCGTTTTCGTTGGAAAGATACCGAATACGACAATGAATACCTGGAGTTCAAAATTTCACAATCGCCGGTTACGGGTGAAACCATTCTTCTTTTGACCGACTTTTGTGATGAAGATGAAGTAGAAGACCAACAGCATTTATGGAACAGTCAAATACAAGAGCTCAAGAAAGAAATGGGAGGTTAAGGTGTACACGATATACTTTGGGTTGGAATTTGACAGCGGTTGCCTCCCTTTGCCAGAGCATTCGACAGGAGGCACGCATTATGTAGGCCCTAATGGCTTGCTCCGTTTTTTAGAAATCCATCTGGGATTACCCGGATACTCCAGTAACGATGAATACTTGCGCATTGAGCAATATAGGCAGGCCTTGTTGCGCCACGAACAGTCAAGCGACCAACCATTTTACAGGGCTTCATTTCAAGCCGATCAATTCGCCACGGCAACTTTCTTGTTGAGTAAAAGAGATGAACTTTTACTGGCGGGATGGGACTTTGCAATAGCAACAACCCTGCCAGAACGTTTGGGTATTTTGGCCGAAATCGAAAACTATTTCCAACCTGCTTCCTCGGAAGCAGCGCCCCTTTTAAAACTTTTGCCCGGCTTTTCCGACCGAATAAAAACCATCGTCCAATACCTGGCGATGCGTCAGCTACCGCCTTTGCAACTGTACTTTTACGAGCCTGAGCAGTTACTGCCAATCGGTATAAAACGCTTACTACAGCAGTTAAAAAAAGTGGGGGTACCGCTGATGCCCTGGCCCGACTCTGAATCGAATGGCCACTCCGATTTGGATCATTTTCGCCACGTGCTTCAATCCCGAAAAGCAAAGAAATATGCCTTACAAGGGGATGGTAGCCTGCTGATTTTGAAAGGCCGACAGGAAACAGAGCTGGCCGCTTTCACCGCATGTCTGTTAAAACAAAATCCAGAATTTCGCCCAATCGGCATCGTCCCTGCCAGTAATATCGCACTGGAAAATGCGCTCATTCAGGAAGGACTTCCTGCGCTGGGCATTGCTTCCGCTTCTTTGGCTCGCCCTACCCTACAGGTCTTGAAATTGGTTCCAGTTTTTTTGTGGGAACCCATTGATCCTTATAAGATCATGGAATTTGTGTCCCTTTCGGTAAAACCGCTGGAAAAAGAACTGGCCAATCGGATAGCTGCGCTAATGGCCCAAACGCCAGGGCTTAACAGCGAAGCCTGGAACGTTATGATTGCCCGGTACTTTGACGAATTGCCCCAAAGGGCTGCTTTCGATAAGAGTTTGCAAATAGAAAAAATAAGGCACCAGTACCAATTTTGGTTCACCCGCAGGCGCTACGATATTTCTCAGGTTGTCCCCAAAGAAGAAGTCTTGGACATTTTTGATTTTCTAGCCCGTTGGGCCGTTGAAGGCTTTGAGGAAACAGGTAGCAAGAATACTTCCTTGCTGGTGCTGAGTGAACAGGCCAAAAGAATTGTTGCCTTGCTGGAGGCACTTCCAGAAGAATGGCTCAGCGCGCTGGATGTCGAACGGATTGTACGCACGATTTATGAAGGCTCTCCTGTACAATTGAGACAAGAAGAACTTGGACACCTGCCCTTTGTCTCTTCCAGTGGCGCCATTATGGAGCCAGTAGATGCCATTCTATGGTGGAATTTCATTCAGCAGGAATCCGAAAACTTTTTTTCTTTCTGGTACCCAGCGGAAATTCAGTGGCTGAAGCTTAAGGGAATCGTTTTGGATACGCCCCAAAAAAAGAACCAACTTCAGCTTTGGCAACGCATACGCCCCATCGTCCAATGCCGACAACGCCTTATACTGGTAGTACCGGAAATGGTGGATGGGCGTTGGGTCAATCCCCATCCCTTGACGGGCGATTTGCAGGCTATTTTTGACGACTTGTCTTCCATAACCATTGACATAAAAGACCAACAAAATACCCAGCAGCAATCGACACGATTCAAGTGGCCAACATATCAACCCCTGGAAAAAATAGCGCTGGGGCAAGTAAAAGCTTTTTTGAAAGTACACCCGCGCTGGGGATTGAGCCTGAATGAGGAGGAAACTTTCAGTAGCCTTCAGGATCTGCTTTATTACCCTTATCAATGGGTATTTCGCCACAAACTCAAACTCAAAAAGTCATTCATTCTCAGTATTGTCAAAGATGAAACCATGCTGGGCAATCTGGCCCACCGTGTTTTTGAAAAACTACTCAAAGAGGCCGGTAGCAACTGGAACCAACAGCGGGTCTTTCAATACGTTGAGCAGGAAATACAACGCCTCTTTACTCGCGAAGGCGCTGTGCTACTGATGTATGGCAAAGAACCAGAAAGGGTACATTTTGTGCAAAATATCAAGCACGCCGCCTGGAGTTTGTTGCGGCATATTTACGACAACAATTGGGAAGTAGCGGATACGGAGTTGCCCCTGAGTGGTGCATTGGAAGCGGTACAACTTAATGGAAGAGCAGACCTCGTGTTGCAACGGGGCGATGAACGCGCTGTTGTTGATTTAAAATGGCGGGGAAGTAATTACCGTTCTCAACTCATCAAGAGTGAAGAAGACTTACAACTCGTCCTCTATTCTTATCTGTTAGAACCTCGGGAAAAATGGGCGCATACGGCTTTTTTCATCATGCAAAAAGGACAAATGCTGACGCGCAACGCCTTGGCATTCAAAGAAGCAACAACTATCAGCCCCGATGACGACCACGAAGCCATCCAGGAACGTATTCTCAACCGCATTTTAGCTACCAGCCAATGGCGGGAACAACAACTAACAACAGGACTGATCGAAGTGCGCTGCCAGCACACAGCATTTGAGTTGGAAGAAGCATATCAGGAAGTTGCTCTTCTGGAAATGCTGGAAATGAAGTCCGGCAACGCCCCTTTTGACGATTACCAAACCTTGGTCAATTTGATTGAGTGAGGGTGTGGGTGGGCTGCAACACTGAGATCACTGAGGGAGTAAGGTACTAAGAAGAAATTGGGTGTGAGTGAGGGTGTGGCTGGGCTGCAACACTGAGATCACTGAGGGAGTAAGGTACTAAGAAGAAATCGGGTGTGAGTGAGGGTGTGGGTGGGCTGCAACACTGAGATCACTGAGGGAGTAAGGTACTAAGAAGAAATCGGGTGTGAGTGAGGGTGTGGGTGGGCTGCAACACTGAGATCACTGAGGGAGTAAGGTACT
>CALMIR010000125.1 GCA_937864265.1 uncultured Saprospirales bacterium
CCCTCCCGATCCATGATCGGGACAGGTATTCTAACCAACTGAACTACCAGACCAATTTCTAAAAACACCCTTTCGTATTTTAGCGAGTGCAAAAATAAGGTGATTTTCAATACTGCGCAATAGGAGGTAAAAAAAAATTAAAAAAAAATTACCCTTTCGGAATTACTGGTGCCAGATTGCTAATTTTGCTGGGGCAAATGAGTCGCAGCAAATCCCAAAGACTGAAACCTAACATTACTAACCCCTGGAAGCTGACGCTGTGGATAGGCCGGAAAGCTTTTTTCCTCGCCCAAACAACGGTATCCGCTTCTAACCGGGATTAAAACCACGTTAGTTATGGTTTTTCTGGATTTTGAACAACCCCTGGAGAGTCTTTACGAACAACTTGAGAAAATCCAACAGGTCGGCCAAGAAGGCGATGTGGACGTCAGTGTGATGGTACGCGAGTTGGAAAATAAGATCAAGAACAAGCGCAAAGAAATCTACAGCAACCTCACAGGCTGGCAAAAGGTGCAACTTTCCCGACACCCGGAGCGCCCCTATACTTTGTTCTACATCAAGCAGATGTGCCGCAAATTCACCGAGCTGCACGGCGACCGCTATTTCAAAGACGATAAGGCTATTGTGGGTGGACTGGCCTCTTTGGACGGACAGACCATCGTCATCATCGGGCACCAGAAAGGAATCAACACCAAAATGCGGCAATACCGCAACTTTGGCATGGCCAACCCCGAGGGCTACCGCAAGGCGCTGCGTCTGATGAAGCTGGCGGAGCGATTTGGATTTCCGGTAGTGACCTTGATTGACACGCCCGGTGCTTTTCCGGGCATGGAAGCCGAAGAAAGGGGGCAGGCAGAAGCTATTGCGCGCAATTTGTTGGAAATGGCTCAATTGAGGGTGCCTATTGTTTGTGCGGTCATTGGCGAAGGCGCCTCTGGTGGTGCTATTGGCATTGGCTTGGGGGATCGGGTGTATATGTTAGAAAACACCTGGTATTCGGTCATTTCTCCCGAGTCCTGTTCTTCCATCTTGTGGCGCAGTTGGGATTTTAAAGAACAGGCCGCCGAAGCCCTAAAGCTGACTGCCGATCACATGTTTGAATTCGGTCTGATTGATGGCATCATCAAAGAACCCCTGGGAGGAGCACATACGGCGCCCGAAGAAATGGCCAAAATACTCAAAAAGCAGATCAAAAAGGCGATAGCGGAAATACAGGAATTGACGATTGACGAGATGATTGAAACGCGGATCAATAAATACGCCTCAATGGGCGTTTATGACGTGGTCGAACCCTTAAAGGAAGAAGAAAGCGACAAAAAAGTAAAAGCATGAGTTGGATCCAACGCATCCGCCTACTGATTCATCAAAACAGTCTTAAAAGCGCTATTGCGCGTAATCAGCAGTTGAAACACAAAAGCAGTATCAGCCTGAAAGCCGCCAACACCGTGGGCATTTTATTCGATGCCACGGAATTGAAAGACCGAGACATCGTGCTTGCTTTTGCCAAAAAAATCAAGCAGGAAGGGAAAAACGTCAAATTACTGGCCTACCTGGACGATTTTGCGGAAAGCGATAGTTATCCTTTCAGAATCTATTCCAAAAAGAATCTGGACTGGTTTTTTCGACCGAAAGGGGATGAAATAAACGCTTTTACCCAGGAACCTTTTGACCTGCTGCTCTACTTCCATCCTTTGCCCAACCCGCATGCCGAGTATATCATGACCCTAAGCAAAGCAACGTTTAAAGTGGGGCCGGTGTCCAAAAATACCCATGCCTACGACCTGATGATTGATGCTGGATCAAAACCGGAACTCAGCCAGTTTATCAAGCAAGCGGAACTACTTTTGGAAAAAATGAATCCTACAAATACAATTGCCCATGTTTAATGGAACCGGTGTGGCCCTAATCACGCCCTTCAATCATAAAGCCATCGATTACCCCACACTTGGCACACTAATTGATTTTGTCATTGAAGGTGGGGTCGATTTTATCGTTTCCCTGGGAACAACGGGCGAGGCCATTACACTTAGCGCGCAGGAATGCCGTGAGGTATTGGATTTTACCATCGAAAAAACAGCCGGGAGAGTCCCCATCGTGGCCGGTTTTTTTGGCAGCAATTATACGGAAAAACTCACAGGAGCACTTCGCCAATATAATTTCGACGGAGTGGCTGCGATCATGTCCAGCAGCCCGGCTTACAGCAAACCCTCTCAGGAAGGCATTTTTCAACATTATATGGCTGTTGCCGAAGCCAGCCCCGTACCAGTCATCATTTATAATGTACCCAGCCGAACGGGTTCAAATGTATTGCCCGATACCGTGTTGCGCTTGGCTGAAGCAGGTGGCGATCGTTTTATAGCTGTCAAAGAAGCATCCGGGAATATCACTCAGGCCATGCAAATATTGAAATACAAACCGGAAAGCTTGCAGGTTTGGTCGGGCGATGACCCGCTGACCTTAGCCATTTGCGCCCTGGGCGGTACGGGCGTTATTTCGGTCATAGCCAATGCTTTTCCCAAAGCATTTTCAGATATGGTAAGGGCAGCTTGTCGAGGCGATTTGGTAACCGCTCGTGGTTTGAACGATTTATTACTGGACATTCATCCTTGGCTGTATGTGGACGGCAACCCCTGTGGCATCAAAGCTGCAATGGAAATCTTAGGCTTGTGTCGGGCAGAAGTGCGCATTCCGCTTACCGAAGTTTCCCGAAAAACCTATCAGGCATTGGAACAGGAATTGGCCAAAATACAAGCTCCTGCTTAGCCCTATTTTCCCTTAATCCGCTCAATCAATTCTTGAAAAGCACCTTCTGCATCGTCGGGCGGCCCGGCATGGCCTTCCTGCGCATGGATGACCCCATTTTCTTCTTTTAGGTGAAATGAAAAAATATAATCCGTGGGCTTATCAAAGCGCTCGCCGATAGAACCATAGCGCAAGTCATTCATTTGCAGCGTCCCATCTGGCAGCACCATCACCGACCAGTATTCATCGGAAAACCAACGCAATATCTTAACGGTACGGTCGTCGGCGTAAAGTGCCAGCAATTCGTGGTTTTTAGGGATCGTATTGAACTGGAGTATTCTTGGTTCTTTGTCCAGCAGTGAGTACATGCCGTGGTAATATGCGGTATCTCCTTCTGCCACACCTTGCCAAAGGATGTTGTTTAAAATGAGCGGGGTGGTCATATAGCGTTCATAGGCGATACCTTCCCTTTGCAGCGATTGCTCAAAAATGCGGTTAACCCGAAATTTATTGTAAAAGCAAAACAGCATATACGCCGAACTGATACCAATGCCGATATAATTGACCAGTGTGCGACTGCGCTTGCCCCGCGTCATGATGGAAGCAATAATCACACAAATCAAAAAAGGCAGGGTATAAAATGGATCGGCAACGGAGATGTTATTAAACGCCACACGGTAGTCCCAAAAAGGCTGAAAAAGTTGGGTGCCAAAGGTGGTACAGGCATCCAGCAAGGGATGTGTCAAAATGGCCCAGAACAAGAGCCAAGACCAGGATCGCCAGCCTAAAGGTTCGCTTTTGCTGGGGTGTCGCCTGATTTTCTCGCGCAACCATACCACTAAGGGCAAAATCAAGATACTGCCACTGACCACCAAGCCGATTTTCCCGACATCCCAGGGTGGAATGGGCATGAATATGGCCCCTAAGAAAGTCAATGCGAATAAGAAAAGCCCCGTCAAACCCATCGTTCGCCAAAAAACGCTGTTTTCCGAGCCATACAGGCGGTGTACCAAGTACCCCAAAGCAATCGGCGCCACAAAAGCAAAGGTGAAGGAATGGGTAATGGCTCGGTGAAAAGCCAGCGCACTAATGTCATCAGTAACGGCGTTGGCAATGACATCCAAATCGGGTATGGTGCCTCCAATGGCGCCCCATAGCATCGCTCTATTGCCCGCTTTTTTACCTAAAACAACTTCTCCTACCGCAGCACCCAGGGTGATTTGTGTAATGGAATCCATGATGCGTTTTTAGCTGGGGTAAATGTACGCGGGTTTGCCGGGAAAAGGTGCATTTTATGGAAAAGATGCGATAGACCTCGTAGAATATTTCTCCTGCCCGCAACGGCATGCGTTGGAAGCCCTTTTATGATGCCCGATTGCCCAAATGCCAGATATGGTCACACCCAACTCATTGGCGCAAACTCCCCGCGTAAAATCAAGCTCGCATCCGCATTCAACCATTTTTCCAAAATGGTGGCATAGACTTGCCGGAAATCCACCTGATACAAGAGGTCGCCATTATCCAGGGTCATCAAATCAGGTGCGGTATTATATGAGCCAGCTTTTTTCAAGCTGCCGCCCATCAAAAATACATTATTGGCGGTGCCGTGGTCGGTGCCGCCGCTGGCGTTTTGCTGCACCCTGCGGCCAAATTCCGAGAAGGTGAGGATGAGCGTATCTTGAAAAAGGTTGTTCTTTTTCAGGTCTTGCACAAAAGCGCTGAGGCCTTCCGCATATTGTTGTAAAAGCCTGTCCTGCCGCCCACGCTGATTGGCATGCGTATCGAAACCGCCCAGGCTGACATAATACACTTTGATATCGGAATCGGCGGTGATGAGCTCCGCCATTTGCTTGAGGTCGCGGCCAAAAGGGGTATTGGGATAGCTGACCGAAGAAGCATACACTTTGGACTGATCCAGGAGATACTGAGCAGAATACTGGGTATCGATCAGCACTTTATATAGATAGGCGACATGGTCGTCGTGATCGGCTTCGTGTTGGCGCTGGCTGAGCGATGTTAAAAATGGGTTATCCACACTGCGCTTCATCTTTTTGGGGTCGCTCATGGCAAAACCATTGCGTTGCTCTCCTTTCACCGCCATGCTCAGTTGATCGCTGAATTCCAGGAGATGGTAGGGCTTTTCGCAGGCCAGGCAATCGCTGTCCAGGTAGCGTCCCAGCCAGCCGCTCGACCAATACTCGCTGCTGCCACTGCCACTTTGCCAGATGTCCATGGAGCGAAAGTGGGAGCGGTCGGGGTTGGGATAGCCCACGCTGTTGATGAGGCACATTTCCCCCTGATCGTACAAATGCCGGATGGAGGCCATCGCCGGGTTAAGCCCCAATTCGCCATTTAAGTCCAGCACTTCCATGGCGGGCACAGCCAGGCGAGGTCGGTTTTGGTAGTACAAATCGTTGCGGAAGGGGATGAGGGTGTTTAAGCCGTCATTGCCCCCCGATAGTTGGATCACCACCAATATTTTTTCCGTGCGGCTGCCCTTTCCACCAGGCAGCGCATGCAAAAAGGTGGGTACCAATAAACTGCTGGAAGCCAGGGCGCTATTTTTTAAAAAATTCCTTCTGTTCATGTTTTGGATTTTAACACATTTGAAATTCGGGTAGGCTACAAAGTTGCATGACACTCAATTTGATGAAATCATCTCCTGAAAGTCGTTGGTTTTTTTGTGCCAGTTCCTTCAAAAAGACTGGGGATTTTTGCAGCAATACTTCAGCCAGTAAATCGAATTGTTCCAACTGGCTTTTGCCCTGGCACAACTGATAAAAAGACGCCAAATTGACGCTTACATCCAATTGGTTCATGGCCAGCTTCGTCGTTTCCGGCTCCTCCTTCAAGTCGAAAGCTATATCCGCTACTTTGAAAAACAATCCGGCCAGATTAAGCCGCAACATCAGGGTGCTGTTGTCGATCCAGGTGCGGCTGCCCGGCCAGCCTGCCACATTGGGTGGATTGAACAACACCTGCCCCAAGGCCCTTTCGAGAAACAAAATGGAATGATTTTGCGGAAACTGCATATCCATCGAGCGGATCATGCCAGCTAGGAGTTCTACAGGGCTTTTGATTTTCACGCCGAGGTTGGCCGGAGCATAGAACCAGTCACTTTCAAAAATATAGCGCATCAATTGCCCGATGTGGTAATCTGATTCGTAAAAACGGCGGCTCAAGTCGGCTACGATGTCTTCATCCACCTTTTCATTGACAAAGTAGCGGTATATTCTGCGGACGATAAAAGCGGCTGTTTGTTTTTGCTCCAGCAAAATATCGATGATGTCGGTGCCGTTGAAAGCGCCTGTTTTGCCCATAAAGGTTTTGCGCCCATCGTCGTGCTGACGGCTGCGGAACACGTATTCTCCCTGCAGATTACTCGACCAGCCGGTAAATGCACGGGCGGCCTCTTTGATGTCGTTTTCGGAATAATGCCCTCGGCCAATGGTGAACAGCTCCATCAGTTCGCGGGCAAAATTTTCGTTGGGCTGTTCTTTTTTATTTTGCTGATTGTTCAGGTAACGGATCATGGAAGGATCGCGGGCGATGCCCAATAGCAGCTCGCGGAACGAGCCCAGCGCATGCTGTCGCAACACATTTAGCTGCTGCACAGCCATACGCCCCGTATTGGATTTGCAGGCAAAATGCCCGTGCCAAAACAGGGTCATCCGTTCCAGTAGAGGGTTTTCGCTACTCGCCATTCGCCTGACCCAGTCGGCATTCACCGCCCAGAGGCGTTCTTGGTTGAGCTTGCGGGCGGCCTGTTTTTCCTCTTCGCTGAGCATTTTAACCCCTTCTTCCGATACTATTTCTGGTAAAATGAGCGGGGATGCAGTTTGTCCAACTTTTGAAAACAGCTCGTCCACGGCTGCTGCCAGCGTTTGCTCTTTCAAAGTCGGCCACTCAGCTGGAGCAAGGCCAAATCCGGCACGTCCAAATAAATGCTTGATTTTTTCCATATAAAGAAGGATAAAGGTTTTGGCTGTGTCAGCAGTTGTTGGACGCGCCTTTGTCGGCTTGGTTTAATGGATTCTCCTAAAAAAACATTCATTGGCAATGTCTTTGGCAACGGATCACAAACATTATCAGCGACCTCAAAAACCTTATTGCACCACAATTTTCAACACCTCCCTTTTTCCATCGGGCAACTCTATCAATAAGAAGTATATGCCAGCACTTTCATCAATGCGTAGCCGCCCGGGAACTTCTTGATGCACCGATGCAGGTTGCCCCATCAAGTTGTAGGCACTGATCAAACGGGCATCTTCCGGCTCAAGCTGTAAATAAGTACCGGAAACCGGCACAGGATATATGCGTGTTTTCGTATTTTGAATTGGCTCGGTAGCATCTACCAGGCAGTTATACAAGGGCATATTGATAGGCGGCAGCGGATCATGAGCTGCTTGCAATATTGCCGGATTGGATAAAATGGCGCAATCTGGATTATTCAGATCAAGCTGCTCCACACGGTGTTCTTGGATGCAGGAATCACAGAGCATGGCATTGTAGGCGAATTGAAGTAATTCGGGCATCCAGGTATCATTTAAAATATTAACATCGTGCCCCATATATTCCCCGGTAAAGAGGTAGTAGGAATGCCCGAGGTGGTGCATACGAAGGGCTAATTCGCTGCCACCATGTACTTTTGGGTAGCTGTTATTGCAGTGGAAGGGGGCATCGTAGCCATAGCAAATGACCGGATCGCAAGTACCCGTTACAAAGAAGGTGGGAATATGCTCGTCTTCGTCAATATGGGTGGTATCCAGCATAGCCCCCGCTAGATTGAAAACGCCTTTAATGCCTGTTACAGGGCCCAATGTGTCCCATAATGCTTCGTAATTGTTACCTCCGGCTAAGGCATTGGCTTCGTCTTGGTCGAGAAAAGCGACGTGCTCGGCCAGCCACCCGCCAGCACTATGTCCGCCTACGATAATATTTTCAGGATCAATATGGAATTCCGCTGCGTGATCTTGAAGATAGCGGATGGCATTGTGTGCATCAATGGTTGCTACATAAGCTGATTGCCCAAAATCGTTCCAGAAGTTGAGGTTACAAATCAAGGACCACACTGGTAGAAATTCACTCAACCATTCTAGGCCATTACAATTGTTGCGCTTGCAAAGGCGATAGTCGATAGTTGCCGCAATGTACCCTCTTTTAGCTAAATCTTCGGCCATTGCGGCATAGTCGGTTCGATTTCCAGTAATGAAAGCTCCGCCATGTATCAATACAACCAGGGGCCTTTTTTCGCCTGCCGGCAAATCGGGGTAATAGACATCTAATCCCAGGTTTTCACATTGGTTGGCCCATCCACAGCCCCAGCTGTTATCCCACTCGTCGATAGAGAAAACTTGCTGGGCATAAAGAACAGTCTCTTTGATGACTGGTATCGGATCGCCATTCCCGTCCAATTGATAGCCTAAAAACAAGCTGTCCGCTTCGTTCTCAGGAGTACAGTAATTCTGTGCTTGTAGTGTGGTAGCACATAACAGGCTCAGGCCGAAATAGAGGTAATGATTTTTCATAGTTTGATGAATTTGCTTGTCTCCAAAAATATGGGTGGAAAGCAGCTAATCTCTAATTTTGGAGTTCCTTTTTTGTGAACCTCGCAACATAACGGCTGAAACCCGTGCTATGGATGGTAAAAGAAAATTCGGGTGAAATGTAGAACTTGGGGTTTCCCTTATTAACATTGCCGTTTAGCCTTATCCGGTGGAAAATCAAAATATACCCGTCAAACAACCGCCATTTCCCAATCTACCACCGCCTTGGCTTCGGTAGAAAAGCTCATCCCCACCGCGATTTTTTCCTTGGGCGAATCAGCATATGGCTTCAGATAAGCCTTTTCTTGTATCTGCTGCATGGCCTCGGATACTGGTTTGTCCAGTTTGAACTCGAAGGCATAAACGTGATCAGCTGTTTCCACCAAGGCGTCGCAACGACCTTTGGCGCTGTGTACTTCTGAGCGAATATACGTACCCAGCAAGCTGAACATTAGGTGAATCAGTGCATGGTAGAAGTGTTCGTTTTCTTTTTGCCAGTGTTCGTAAGGGATAGAGGCGAAAGCGGCATTGATTAATTCCACCACTGTGGCTATGTCTTTTCGACGAAGAGCTTGCAGTATATTGGCCACCCGTGGTAAGGTGCCTTGAGGGGGATAATCCATGTAAGCACTCATCAGCAACTGCTCTAAAGAAGATCGCACTTCTTTGTTCGGATAATCCAACGTATAGATCAGTAATTCCGGATCGTAATGCCGAATCGTCAGATAGCCAGTCTGAAAGAGTACGGTAACGGGGTTGAGATGGGTGAAGTCAAAGTTACTGAGTTCGACTTGAGCGGTCTGCAATCCAGATATATTGTAAAACTGGTGTTTTTTCATTTCCTTCACTAGAAAAGTAGGTGTCCCTGTATCAAACCAAAAGTTGTTGAACTGATAGTCGGTCATAAAAGAAAGCAGCGAAAAAGGGTTGTAAAGCCGCTCCATTCCTGTCCAGGAGTAGCCATTGTACCAGATTTTTACTCGTTCGATAAACGTTTCCGTTGGGATGCCATACTGCGCTGCTCCTCGGATAAGAGCTTGTGCAAAAACTGTTTCCATTTCCTCTTGCGTGATGCCTGCAATAGCATTGGCCGAGGCCGACAATGAGATATTGCGAAGATTATTGAGATCGGAAAAGATGCTCACTTTGCTGAAAGCCGAAACTCCGGTGATGAATAGGAGTTCGATGAAGGGGTCGCTGTCTTTGAGGACAGAATAAAAACTCTTGAGTACATCCCTGTTTGATGCTGCGGTGGGGATATCATCCAACTCATCTATAATGGGTTTGTCGTATTCGTCCACGAGCAGAACAATCTTTTGACCAAATTGCCTGCTAACTGTCTGAAGAAGTTCTTTAAATTTCAGGCTATAATCGGTTTCCAACAACACGACGCCTAGCCGTTCAGCTTCCTTATCCAGCATATGATGGATGCCCGGCACCAAGCCCATGCTTTTAATGCCCTGACTGGCAAATTTCAACCAAATGACGGGGCGTTTATTGCCCTCCCAATCCCAATGATTTTCTATCCAAAGTCCGTAGAACAAGTCTCGGCTGCCGCTGTACAATTCGTGCATAGTGGATAGTAGCAGCGACTTCCCAAAGCGGCGTGGACGCGATAAGAAAAAGTAGTTCCCATTTCCTATGATATTGAAAATATGCTGCGTTTTGTCCACATAAACGTAAGCACCTTCCCGGAGCTTACGAAAATCTTGTATGCCGATCGGATACTTCATGGCGTGAAGATAGGGAAAATAGGATAATCTGTTAGAAGTTTGCCCTTAACTTCCGCTGCAAGAAATACTTCATTATGGCAAAATAAATACGGGCTGAACGGCATGCGATACATCCGCATTTACTTTTAGGAAATAGAGGCCTGGCATGATGGCGGTAGTTGGATATTGAAAGAAATTATACCCAGTCAAGCCCATCTCCTTTCCGCTTGCGACCAAGCTTCCATTTTGTGTCCATAGTGCCCATTGCAGCGCTTGATCTTTTTCCAAGGTTACCCGCCAGTTAATCTGATTTTGTGTGCTCGGATTAGCCAATATGCTTAAATCGAGGCCTGCATTTGATTTAGGTTTCGGATAAATTCGATTGATCAAAAGCCTTTCCTGATCGGAGAGGGCGCTGTCGTCCAGAATGCCGCCGTTCATCAATACATTTAAACGCATATGCCCTTGGATATAGCCGACCCTTTCCACGCTGGCGTGTTCGCCAAAAGTAAGCCGGGTATTGGGCGGTAAATCTACGTAGATCTGATTGTCCGGTTTGTTGATTACATCCGATAACACCAGGTGGTTATTGATAATCAGCTCGCTGTTGTTGCCCAGCTTGATGGTGCCTCTTTCGCCCAGAGCCAGCATGCCCATTCCATGATGGCCATACTGCAAGGTGGCATTTTCTCCTACTATTAAGGCTGCGCCATCGCGAAACATCATACAAGCCGCACGATTGGCAAAACGTATTGCCTCTTTTTTGAGGGTATATTGAACCCCGTGGCCAAAGACACGGTCAATTAGAAATAAACATTCTGAGGAGGATTCATCTAAAATACTGAGTTGGTGCCGAACGCTATCGCTGCTGGCTATCAGACCAGGGCGAAAGCTAGTGAAAGGCTGCTCGTAAAATTCGTCCCATATGGTCAGGTTAAGCCGTACCGGAAAGTCGGGGTTGAGTTCCGGTGCAAGGTCATGGTAATACACATTATTCAACGAAGGATAACCATTCTCGGGGTTGTATAGTAGCAAATAATTCCATCCTGATGTAGATGCCAAATCATAAAGGCTAAAATTATAAGTGGTATCATTGACCTGCGTATTTTCCGGCACTACTGGTTGAGTAATATATGCTGTGCCATCCAGAGGACTAATCTCATTATATGTAAGCCCTACTTCTTCTTCTTCTGCCAAATTGCTGTTAACAGTGACCTTGATAATGTATTCGCGTAGGTAGTTCTCCTGGAAATATTCTGTTGGAATACACTGGGTTATTGATGCATCTGACTTAGCACTCGAATAATACGTTCGCAATATAGTATTGTCTCCACTTTCATCAGGCACCTCAATGCCAATGATAAGCCCAGTGCATATATCCTCTTCACAATCTCCGATTGTAATGACATCAGAATTATCTAAAACCCATATCCAAGTATGGAATAAGTAAACATAGTTGGGGTTCAGGAAAATTTTGTTTTCGTCATTGAGCTGACTTCGAATAAATATAGGGCGCAGTGGGTCAATTGTATTCAGATCGATGCGATAATTGAAGTTATCTTGAAAACCAGAAATACAGTACGAAGAATCAATGATGCCATTCCAGGTATTATCTAGCGTATGATATAATGTCCAACCAACAGGCCATACTACTGTGTCCTCCAAATGATAAGGACAGGGGATGATTTCTGTTTCATTGAAAGTTGTACTGGGTAGCTGTGCATACAGGTGAAAGCTAAGGCAGGTTGCTATTAGCGCCAGAGTAGTCTTTTTCATAAGCGTATTTTTTGACTTAAAAATACCGCCTTTTGCTGACAAATACACCAATGATATTGTCGCTAATTTCGCATATCCACATTTTTTAATCCCCCATCCTTACTTCCGGAAAAAGAGCTGCAACAATTCACTCAGCAACATCACCAGAAAACAGCCGATGAGGTTGAGCCACAGGTAGGCGACTTTGAACAAATACCAGGAATCGCCCAAGCGCACCCAAATGTCTGAATTACTGGCCCAGAAAATGAGCAGGATGGCGATTTCACCCAAAATAGCACTCAAAAATACGGCCTTACCCCGCACCCTCTTCTGAAAAAAGGCCACCATAAATACGCCTAAGATGACCCCATAAAAGAGCGATCCAATGATGTTGACAGCCTGGATGAGGTTTTCAAACAAGTCGGCAGTAACGGCAAACGCCAGGGCAATAACGCCCCAAAGAATAGTAAAAAACTTGGAGGCTTGGAGGTAGTGGTGGTCGCTGCGGTCTTTTACCAGGCTGCGTCGGTAGATGTCTATCACCGTAGAAGTGGCCAGCGCATTCAACTCCGAGGAAGTAGAGGACATGGCCGCCGAGAAAATTACGGCCAGCAGCAGCCCGATCAGCCCAATGGGCAAATAATGCATGACAAAAGTGATGAACACATAGTCGGTATCTTTGGTCTTGGCCGCCGGATCGGCTTGCAGAATAAGCCCTCTAACCGATTCGCGCAGGTCTTTATCCTGTTCGTGCAAAGCGCTGATTCGCTGCTGCGATTCCTCGATTTCACCTTCGTCATTGGCTTTGATAGCCGTCAACAAATGGCGGGTTTCTTCTCTCTGTTCTAAAAACAGGGGGTTTTGCTGGGCCTGCAATTGTTCCAGATCGGCAGTCATCGGCGTGCCTTCTAGTTTTCTCAGATTGGCCTCGTTAAAATGGATTGGTGGCTGGACAAAGCTGAAAAACACAAACACCAAAATGCCCACGAACAATACCAAAAACTGCATCGGCACTTTCAAAATACCGTTGAACAGCAATCCCAAACGGCTTTCCGTGAGGGATTTACCGCTCAAATAACGCTGCACCTGCGATTGGTCGGCGCCGAAATAGGACAAAAACAAAAATACCCCTCCAATCATGCCCGACCAAAAGTTGTAGCGATTGGACAGGTCAAATTTAAAATCGACGACGTTCAATTTGCCCAACTTACCAGAAATGTTGACGGCTTCAGAAAAGCCAATGCCTTCAGGCAAGCGAAGAACAATAACTATAGCTGCAAAGATCATCCCGCCCAATATGACGATCATCTGTTGCTTTTGGGTGACGCTGACGGCTTTGGTACCGCCCATCACCGTGTAAAAGATAACCACTAAGCCAATGAAAAAGATTGTCGTATTAAGCCCCCAACCCAGGATGGTGGACAGAATAATGGCTGGGGCATAAATGGTAATGCCTGCGGCCAAACCGCGTTGCAGCAAGAAAAAAACGGCCGTCAGCGTTCTGGTTTTCAAATCAAACCGCGTTTCCAGGTATTCGTAAGCGGTATATACTTTGAGTTTGTAAAAAATGGGCAGTACAAAAATGCACAGAAATACCATCGCTACCGGTAGCCCAAAATAGAATTGGGCGAAACCCATGCCACTTTCATAGGCTTGTCCGGGAGTGGAGAGAAAGGTGATGGCGCTGGCCTGCGTAGCCATAACAGAAAGGCCAATGGTCCACCACGGTAAATCCTGATCACCAAGCAAATAACTTTTAACGCTGCTGATGTTGCGGGTTTTCCAAACGCCGTAGGCTACGATGCCCAGGAGCGTACCCAGCATAATAATCCAGTCAATAATACTCATGAGTTGAAATGTCTTTTCGCCTTCCGATCAAGAGTAGGCTTGGGTCAACCAATAAAATAAGGCGATGATGATGGCATGAAGCAGCAGTACGAAAAAGTACATCTGATTCCAAGATTTAAACAAGGGTGGTGGTGGATCGTCCCCCAAGAGGATGGGGTCTTTTTCCGGGTCGAGTTTAGGCATACAGGGTGTCTTTGATTTGAAATGCTCAAAAATAGGCTATTCAGGCAGTCCCACTCATTTTTTAACACATATTAACCAAGATTATAGTTTAACATCCCTCCTGGCGGTTTTCAAATCCCCGTCCGTAGCACGAATCACATAATAGCCCGATGGAAAGCTGGAGATGTCCCAATTGATACTGGAATTGGCCGGCACTGAGGTTTCAAAAAACACCCGCCCTTTCCGATTGGCCAATTGCAAGTCGATGGCGTGGTCCTCGTTGTTGATAATGGTCAGGGTCGCATCCTGCGGATTGGGTTGTACATCAATAGACAGCAGATCCACTTGTACACCATCCGTCCCTATTTCGAAGTCAAAAGCTTCCTCTTCTTCTCCTTCTTCCGGAAAAACCAAGTTTTTCACCTCCTTGCCGTATATGGTTTCATAAATCGTGTTCAGCAGCGAATATTCATTAAAAGCATCTTTACCCAGTTCCCAGATCATCACCCCGCCTACCTCCTCCATGGCCAATTCCGTTTTGGCGATGATGGTATTGATGCCGTTGTAATACACCTCCCCAACCTGGTCGATATGGGCATACGCCACATTTAGGGTCACTAATTCGCCAAAGGCCATGGAGTGAACGTTGGATCGGTCGTTGAAATTCCAGCCGTAGAAGGGTACGCCCAAGGAGAGCCGATCGCCCGAAACGCCCTGTTTTTTCCAATATTGCACCGCTGTCTTTGCAAAAGAATAGGAAGAATGGGGGCCAGGCTTATTCGACATCCAAGGCCCTGTTAAGTCATAGGCCATGATATTGATGAAATCAAAAGCTTTCATAGCCGCATCCGACATGTTTTTGTACCGGTGAACGGCGGGCAGGGCAGCCGTCATCAGCTTGCCGTGTTGGTTGAGCGAATCGCGCAATTGCAATACAAACCCGCTATAGTTTTTATCCACATATTTCCATTCCAAGTCCACATCCACACCATCCAGATTGTTAACCCGCAGGTAATTCATCATTTTATGGATAAAGGCTGCCCGGTGGCGGGGCTGTAGGTGAGCGGTCCAAGCACTTTCCCATTCCGGGGTCAATGCACCACCCGCCAGGGATACCAGCACTTTTACTCCATGTTCGTGTGCCAATTGCACCACCGGTGTCATATCTTCCCCTTCCAAATTCAGATTCCCTTTTGCATCGGGATTGGCAAAGGCGAGGCAAAGGTGGGTCAGCTTGCTCACGTCTATGTAATGGATCAAATCAAATCGCTGATGAGAAAGATAGCCCACAATGCGGGGCTGGGTCTGAGCACAAAGTAGCAGCCCGCTTAGGCAAAACAGGCTTGTAAAGAAGATGTTGCGGCGCATGGAAGACCAATATTTGAAAATTCGGTGTATAAAAGTAAAGCTTCTTTTGGTATTTATACCTGGAGTAGGAAAATTGTGAGGATTTATCTTGTGCCAATATGCCTAATCAACCAAAGTCTCTTTGATGACTTGCTTTACGGCTTCTATTTCGTTACTGGCCAAGTTCCCTCTTTTTTTATATGCTCGTTGTTTAGCTATTGTCCTTATTTGCTCAATGACTACCCAATTTGTCTTATCTCCAATTTTTATCTCAACCCTTGTTGCATAACTTTATTGGCACTTCCATATAGCGATATAATTTGCACCTACAATGTAATTGCACGTTTATTCGATTGCGGTCAGCTTTTCAACTTTTTTCACAAAAAACCTACCTTTTATGCACCATCCAAGCCTTAACAGCATCTCCGGATACGGCCCTTATCACATAAGACCCCGACGGCAAGCCCGCCGCGTCCCAAGTGTCTGTGGTGTAAGCTTCCAGTTCTTTTTCAAGCAACAACTGCCCTTGCAGGCTAAACAAACTGAGCTGTACCCGACTGCTTTCCTGGCTCCTGAGGTTCAAAACGGCGTCGAATGGATTGGGAAAAGCGAGGATAGACAATGTCCTTTTATCAGGAGTACCGGTTTCTTCCGTTGACACAAAATTGGAGACCGTTTCATGAATGGTGGTCAATAGGGAATATTCGTTGAAGGCATCCTGCCCGAGTTCCCAGATCATGACACCACTGACCTCCTCCAAGGCCAGCTCTGTTTTGGCCATAATGGTGCTGATGCCGTTGTAATAAATATCGCCTACCTGGTCTAAGTCGGCGTAGGCCGTATTTTGAGCAACCATACCGCCGAAGGTCACAGAGTGTACATCGTTCGGATCGGTAAAATCCCAACCATAGAACGGAACGCCTAGGGTAAGTTTTTCCCCCGATACGCCTTGAGCTTTCCAGTAGTTAATAGCAGAAAGGGCGAAAGTATAAGGCGAATGAGGCCCCGGATTGTTGGGTGCCCAGGGGCCGGTGAGGTCATAGGCCATCATATTGATGAAATCGTAGGCGTGCATGGCCTCATCCGACATATTGCTGTAGCGGTGCGTGCCAGGTAACGCAGCGGTCATCAATTTGCCGTAAGCATCGAGCGAGTCGCGCAATTGCAGCACAAAGCCGCTGTAATTTTGATCCACATGACTCCATTCCAAATCCACGTCGAGGCCGTCCATGTTGTAAGCCTGCATGTAGGTGATGATTTTATGGATAAAAGCGGCCCGGTTTTGGGGCTGGGTATGCAAAGCCCAATACGCGGCCCAATTGGTGGTCAAAGCCCCTCCAGCCAGCGAGAGTAGCACTTTAACTTGTTGGTTTTGCGCAGCCGTCACCACCGGCGCAATGTCCGCACCACCCACACTCAAATTGCCATTGGCATCGGGATTGGCAAAGGCCAGACACAAATGCGTCAGCTTGTCTAACGCAATTTGATCGACTAGCCCAAAACGGTAATAAGGCAGGTAGCCCACGACGCGGGGCTGTTGCTGGGCGGGTAGGGAATGAATCATTAGGCCAAATAAGGCTATTAAGATTAATCTTCGGTGCATGTGGTATAGTTTTCGCCAAAATAGGCAATAAATTTAATGTTCTTTGAATACTCACTCCACCAAAACCTCATCCAAAAACACCCAGCAGGGTGCGCCAGGTGCAGCATGCCAGGGCGGGTTCACCAGATTGCCCAAAACGTCCACCCGGATATAACGGGCTCGTATTGGCTCGAAGTGGAGTGTAAAATTAAACGTTTTGGCCAATCCTGGCTCTGGTGCGGTGGGAATATCTCTGCTTGCTATTGATGTCAATGCCCCAGGTTTTTTTCCCCCTGCCACCTTTATCCCTTTTGGAAAAAAAATATATGCATTGGTATCTTCCAGTGCGCCCAGGGTGATGCTGGATACTTCTTTTTCCTCGCCCAGATCGAGTAGTATTTCTACGTTTTCTTTTTCCCAACCCAGCCACAGCCCATCCGAAAAGCGATTGCTGCCTTTGTTGAAATCAATCAAACTTTTTTCTCCTTGAGCGGCATAGCGCGGATTGGGCTTTTTATTCAGTCGAATGGTTTGGGGGCGATAGCGCGCACGTACGAATTGCCGCTCGGTCAATTCACTAGAAGCCCAGCCGGTTTTAAATGATTTGGCGCGAAGCAGCGTAGTGGCTTCGAGTAAAATAGGCGATTCGTAGCGAAGGGCATTGGAATCCGGTTCTGTGCCATCCAAAGTGTAACGGATGTCCACCCCTTTGAAGTTGAGCTTGAGTTCCACCCGCATCGTATCTTGAAAAATTTCCTGGTCAGGTGGAAAAATAGCAGGGGCATTCAGTTGCACCGCTTGAAAAGCAGTATCGTGTTCCATCCCTGTCCATACCCGAATGCCTGGGATATGCTCTTTTAATTGCTGAATACCCGCATCGCTAATATTGGTTTGCCAAATGTATAGGTCTTTCAAGCGGGGCAATTGATACAACGCATTGAGTGCCTCATCGCTCACCGGGGTAGCGTAAATATTCAACACTTGTAGCCATGCTGCCTGTTTGAGGAAACGGAGGCCAGGGCCTTGCAGGGCAGTATGGTGCAGGCTAAGGTGCTGCAAATGGGGCAATTTTTCCAACACAGCAAGCATGTCGTCATCTACTGGGGTATGGCTCAAATCCAAGCGCGTTATTTGACGAGAGGCTTTTTTAAGCCATTGTAGTTTTTTTTCGTTCAGGTTGGAATCGTTCGATAAATCGGCCTCCAATAGTGGGCTTCCCTGCGCAATCGGTAGCAAATTAATACCCTGAGCCCGAATTTTTTGCAAGGTACTTGGCTTGAGTGGACGTACCATTTTGCTCAATTGTGCCTGGGGGTCTCCTTTTTGGGCAAGTAGCAATGCTTTTACAGCAGGGGGTTGCGTTGCGTTTTCCAACAGCAGGGTGGTATCTGCTCCATTTTCAATCCACCATTGGATGAGGGCCAATTCCTCTGCTTCTATTTGGGGCAAACCGACTGGTGGCATGTGTTCTTCGTGCTGTGCGGGCAAAATAATCCGCTGAATCAACAAGCTTTCCCAGGGTTTGCCGGGATGGATTGCCTCGCCCTGTTCGCCGCCCTTGAACAAAGCCTGAGTCGTGTGCATCATCAAGCGGCCTTTGGTTTTATCTGGATTGTGGCAACTCACGCATTTTTCCGCCAAAATGGGTTGAACGAGCTGATGATACACGGTAGGCGCAATTTGTTGGTTAGCAGCCGTTTTTTCAACCGAATTATAACCCACCATTCGGGCAATCGGTGCTGGTGCGTGTTCCCACAAAAAATTTTCGCCATGCGTCAGGTTCGCACCCAAATGCCCTGCCACGGCAATGAAGATAAAACTGGTGATCAAGGCAGGTAAACGATAGGATGCCTTATGGCGCAACAGCCAGGTGGCTACTGCCAGCACAGCCGCAGCAAATCCCGAATATTGATGCCACAATACGGCACTGCGCTCATAGCCGCCTTCCAGCGATAGCCAATAGCCGAATAAAGCCGTCAGCACGGCACTGGCCATGCCCAACAGGAGCGTAAAATGCAAGGCCGCCCGGAGTTCCATTTGTTTCGTCCATCGCATCCAAAGCTCCATCGCTAGCGCCAGTATCAAAAAGCCGATGGGCAGGTGGAGCAATAAAGGGTGAAATCGACCAAAAAAATAGAAGGTTTCCATGTGTTCTGTGTTTAAAAAGCAAGTATCTCATCCACAAACAACCAAGCGGGCGTACCCTTGCCCGGATGCCACTCCGGAATGGGGCCAGCACTGCGTATTTCGAGTTTCCAGTACTTGGACTTGGGCAAATCGGCTGTTATTTTATAAAAAGAATGGCTAGAAAAGGCATCGGATGAAATGGTCGAAAAATCCCATTCACCTGCCAGTTGATAGTTTTGCCCATTTTTAGAAGTCCACACCCGAATGCCTTTAGGCGGGAAAATCCAGGAATCCGGGTCGCTCAAAGCACTTATCCAGATATTGCCGATTTTTTCCGCCTTGGTATATTCCCATTCCCACACGGCATCACCTGTAAAGCCCAGCCATTGTTCACTTCGAAAATCACTTGTCCCCCTGGCTTTATTCCAGGCAGTTTTTCCGCCCATACCGGCATATTGAGGTGCTGGCGCTGTACTCAATTCATATTTCTCCGGACTTGGAGCTATTGGTAATTGCACAAACTCGGCGCTGGCTATTGGGCTGGGCTGGCAACAATCGTGGAAAACGGCTGCCTTTAGGATACAGGTTTTGTCAATTTCTAATGGGTTGGAATACAGCGGTGATTCTTGGTTGGGGGGGGTACTATCCAGGGTATAGTGGATGCTTGCGCCGCCCAGTTGGAATGGGATACTGACCTTGGCTGTTTGCTCAAAAAGGCTGTTGTCAAAAACAATTTTGGGTGAAGCCAAGCGGAAACTTTTTCCTATGGCCCAGTCATCGTGCAGCCATTTGTCCAACCAAGGATAAGCGGCCACATCCAGTCCTGCGACCAACCATTTCCAGTTGAAAAGGGTAAAATGGATGCCGCCTTCATTGCCGTGTTCGTACAACAACCCGATAGTGCCTTCTTGGGTTTGCACCAAATCGGAATAAGCGGAGTCCCCAGCACGGATGCTTCTGGCCATCATCCAGTTTTGACCATTGTCCAGGCTGATTTGAAGGCTCATATTTTTCCGGGTACTTTCGTGAAATGGATTGGCGTAGAGCAAAACTTGTTTTTCCAGCGGCGTTTGAACGCTGAGCATACTGGATTGGCAAATGGGACTGACCAATTGTGCTTGAAACCAGGTCGTATCCCAACTGGCGCCTCCGTCAGAGCTGAGGGCGCAAATTTTTCGATGGGCAATACCTGCCTGATCGCGTGCAATAAGCAGCAATTTATCGTCGGAACGCTGAACGAGCATGGCTTCGTTCGATCCGGGGATGTCCAGAGATTGGCCTAGTTGCCAGCTTTTCCCATGATCGTCGCTATAAAAAGCATGCGTTCGGTATTCTTTAAACTGATCTTGCGGATCGCCGAAAGAGTGATTAGCGGGGATGATAAGTCGGCCTTGGTGGGGCCCTTGGGTGATTTGGAGGGCGTGTCCGGGGCCGTTGGCGTAGGAGCGCCATTCTGGCAGTTTCACCCAAGTTGTGATATCCACAGGCTGGCCTGCGCGATAGTCATTTCCCGTAAGGGCAAGGAACCATACTTTCCTAACACCCTTGCCTTGGCGGATCTCCGCCTCCGGCTGATCGCCCGTATTGTAAAAGAGCAAAACCCGCCCTTCCGGATACGCCGGATCAAAAGTGTCCACCACCGGACAAGGGTTGCCCGCTTGTAAAGTGCCATTTTCAACGACTACTTGAAGCGGCGTCCAATTCAGGCCACCGTCCTGGCTAACACGAAGTACAATGTCCACATCGCCAAAGTCGGCACAATTTTCCTTCCTGCCTTCGGCAAATGCCAACAAATCGCCCGAAGGTGCTTTTACAATAGCGGGAATCCTAAAACAGGCATAGCCCGATGTGCTATTTTGAAAAAGCGGTATTTCCCGAAAGGTGGCGGCTTCCTGCGCCCAGAGCCAGTAGGCGTTTAGTGTCAGCAATAGGATGAGTTGGTACCTGGACATGAGCTTGTTATACTTTGATGAGTTTGATGGGGTAGGTTTTACCTGAATTCCATTGGGCGACATACAGGTTTTCATCTTCATCCACGCACACATCGTGCGGGTGTTTGAATACTGAAATGGCCTGATACAAGGGTTGCAATAGTCCATTTTCATAAACAGGTTCGTTGCCACCTGGTACAGAAATGACTTTATCTGCTCCATCAAGTATGGTGATAAACCCGGAATCGGCCTGGCTCATGCTACCCGAACGCAAGGTCGCACAATACACCTGCTGCCCGTGTATTACAGGGCGGCAGATGAAAGCTCCCGGAATGGGAATCACCTCCTGCAACTCGCCGGAAAGCGAAAAACGCTTGAGCTTGTTTTGCTGCCGGGCAGTGATGAGCAAACTTGGCTCACCTGCTTGGCGCGTATCCAAACAGATACCATGCGCGTTATCAAAATGGGCTTCTCCTTCGCCTCTGCCCCCAAAAACATGCAATAGCTCACCTTTTGCATTGTAATGTAGGATGTATTGCAGCCCATAGCCATCGGCAACATACACATCGCCATTGGGTGCTATGGCTGTTTCGGTGGGGATGTATTGCTCAGGAGATTCGTATTTGCCGGAATCGGCAGGATAGGGAAATACCTGTACGATTTGTCCACGAATAGTCGTTTTGATGACTTCGTGTCGGTTGTTATCCGCAATGTATAGGAAATCTTCGCCATTTTCTACATGCAGGGTAAGTCCATGTGCGCCGGGAAAACCCTGGCCCCATACTTCTAGTAGTCGCCCCGATTTGTCGTAGATGATCACATTATTCCGGGTATCATTGGTCAGCAACACGATTCTACCTTTTGAATCCTGCACCATTTCGTGGCAATCATTGACCGGATAAAAGTGGGCATCCAGTGCCCCCCAATTGAGGTCTATTTTATAACGGTGGGTGTGATGGCCTATAATAAGCTGATCCCAATGCGCCCAGTAGGAACACACAGCAGCATGCCCCGCTTTGGCCCAGCCGGCTCCGGCTATGGATAAGCCCAATGTCTTTAGAAATGTCTTCCTGTTCATGCTTAGGCTAAAATAGATGAAACCACTTGCCCGTGAACATCTGTCAAGCGATAACGCCGCCCCTGAAATTTGTAGGTCAGCCGCTCGTGGTCAATGCCCAGTAAATGAAGCAAGGTTGCCTGAAAATCGTGAATGTGCAGCGGGTCTTTGACGATGTTGTAGCCAAAATCATCGGTTTCGCCATATACCAGTCCGGGCTTGATGCCGCCACCTGCCATCCATATCGTAAAGCATCGGGGGTGGTGGTCGCGGCCATAGTTGTTTTCGGTAAGGGTGCCCTGAGAGTAATTGGTACGGCCAAATTCTCCGCCCCAAATCACGAGGGTATCATCCAGCAAGCCGCGCTGCTTCAAATCGAGCACTAGGGCTGCGGAAGCCTGATCCACATCTTTGGCCTGCTTGGCAACGGCAATAGGGAGGTTGTCGTGTTGATCCCAACCCATGTGGTACAATTGCACGAAGCGCACGTCGCGTTCTATCAGGCGGCGCGCCAGCAGGCAATTGGCTGCGTAGGTACCCGGAATCATGGCATCAGGGCCATACATGCGGTAAATGTACTCGGGTTCGTCAGAAATATCCATCACCTCCGGCACCGATGTTTGCATGCGGTAGGCCATTTCGTACTGGGCAATGCGGCTGCTGATTTCCGGATCGCCCAGTTCTTCCAGTTGTTTGGCATTGAGCGCGGCAACTCGATCCAGCATTTGCCGCCTGCTTTCTCTGGTCAAGCCCTCTGGGTCGTTGA
Organism: uncultured Saprospirales bacterium; assembly: GCA_937864265.1. Lineage (GTDB taxonomy): Bacteria > Bacteroidota > Bacteroidia > Chitinophagales > Saprospiraceae > CALMIR01. The sequence goes on from CALMIR010000125.1 coordinate 22,576, forward strand.
GGTACAGCACCGGGTCGGCGCCAGAGCGAAACTGGACACCTTGGTGAAGCGAATGCAGAAAGCCATTGCCCCACAGACGGGAATAAAGTGGTTGGCCATTGGGGCGGCCACTTCCTCTGGAGAGCAATACACAAAAAGTGGGTAGGTTTTCGTTGGTGCTTCCCAGGCCATAGCTGATCCAAGAGCCCATGCAGGGGCGGCCAGGCTGTTGCGATCCTGTTTGAAAAAAAGTAATGGCCGGATCGTGGTTGATGGCCTCCGTAAACATGGACTTGACGATACAGATATCGTCCACGATTTTTGAAGTATAAGGAAGTAACTCGCTGACCCAAGCACCGCTATTGCCGTATTGCTTGAAATCGTAAAAAGAGCCGACTAAGGGGAAAGAACTTTGGCCGGATGTCATTCCCGTGAGGCGTTGCCCTTGCCGTATAGACTCGGGCAGGTCTTCGCCTCGACGCTGATTGAGTAGGGGCTTGTAGTCGAACAATTCCAATTGGGATGGCCCCCCGCTTTGAAATAGGTATATGATGCGCTTTGCTTTTGGCGCAAAATGGGTCAAGCCCAAAGCTCCCCCGCCCAGCACGCCGGCATCTTGTAGTAGCCCGTTTTCATCCGGGCGAAAACAGCGCGTACCCATTAAACTGGCCAGTGCAGCAGTACCTATTCCGATGCTGGCTTTGGAAAAAAAAGCGCGTCGGTTCATCAGGTAGCTGCGTTCTTCTATAGGGTTGGACATGATTTTTTATTTTTAGATTCCTTTTATTTGTGTAAAAAAGTTCATCCTCTGGAGATCGTTTCATCCAGGTTGAAAATGGCATTGGCCACTACGACTAGTGCGGCCATTTCAGCATCGGGTAATAGGTTCTTTTGCGGATACTGGCCGATGGCCAAAAAGGCTTTAGCTTCTTCCTGATTGGATTCAAAACGGGCGGCCTCCTGCTGTAAAAGTTCCAACAAGGTCTGTTTTTCTTGGTGGTCTGGTGATCGCGAGGTCGCGAGTTGGAACATGAATTCGATTTGCCTGTCTTGATCCGTTTCGTTGGTTTCGACCGACCTGTAAGCCAACACCCGACAGGCTTCTATTATTTGGGGGTCATTCAAGAGGACCAAGGCTTGGAGCGGGGTGCTGGTGCGCTGCCGTTTTACCACGCAAAAATCGCGGGTAGGCGCATCAAAAGCCATCATGCTAGGCGGCGGAACGGTGCGTTTCCAAAAGGTATAAAGGCTGCGGCGGTAGAGGTCTTCGCCGCTGTCTTGTACATAAACGGAGGTGCTACCGCCACCACCGCCAGTTGTTTCTTCCCATATCCCTTCCGGTTGATAGGGCTTTACGCTAGGGCCACCTACTTGACCGGACATGAGGCCGCTAATGGCTAACGCATGGTCGCGAATGGTTTCGGCACTCAATCTGAGGCGGGGGGCACGGGCCAAGAGTAGGTTTTGAGGGTCGCGTTCCAGTAGCTCTGGGTTGGTTTGGGTTGATTGTTGGTAGGTGGCCGACAGCACGATGTATTTCAGAAATTGTTTGACGTCCCAGTTGTCTTCCATGAATTTTAGGGTCAACCAGTCTAACAATTCAGGATGAGTAGGCAGGGCACCTTGACTGCCAAAGTCTTCCGGTGTAGCTACAATACCCGTTCCAAAAAGCTGCTGCCAAAAACGGTTGACGGTCACTCTGGCCATGAGCGGATGTTGCGGAGATAATAGCCATTCTGCCAGCCCGAGGCGGTTTTTGGGCCACTCATTCGACAGGAGACCCAAGTTTTCCGGGGTTTCGGGCAATACTGGCTCGGTGGGTTGATCGTATAGCCCCCGGTTTAATATGAAAGCTTGCCGGGGTGTTTCCATCTCCTGCATCACCATCAGGGGTATTGTTTCTAGGGAGTCTAGGTTTTTAATAAAAGTGAGTTGTGCCTCTATGTCCTTTTTGCTGAGCATCAATATTGGTTCGGGGAAGTCACCATATTTCTCGATCAATCCTTTTTCTGGAACGTTGTTGAAAAAGCTGAACAATTGGAAATATTCTTTTTGCGAAATGGGGTCGTATTTGTGGTCGTGGCAACGGGCACATTCCATAGTCAAACCCAAAAAAGCCGTAGCGAAGGTCTGAGTGCGGTCGGCCACGTATTCTACCCGGTACTCTTCCGGTATTACGCCACCTTCCTGGGTGATTTTATGGTTGCGATTGAATCCGGTGGCTATCATTTGTTCTTTGGTGGCTTGGGGGAGCATATCGCCAGCCAATTGCCAGCGAATGAATTGATCGTAGGGCATATTTTGCTGAAAAGCGTGAATGACCCAGTCGCGCCAAGGCCACATGATGCGCTCTAGGTCGTCTTGATAGCCGTGGGTATCCGCATAGCGGGCAATATCTAGCCAACGACCCGTCATGTGTTCGGCATAAGCATCGGACTGAAGCATTTCGTCCACTACCTTTTCGTAGGCATTGGGCGAATCGTCTTGCAAGAAGGCTTGCACTTGCTCCCATTGTGGGGGCAGTCCTGTCAGGTCGAAGCTCAGCCTGCGAATGAGCTTTTCTTTGGAAGCCGCCGGATTCGGGCTTAGACCTTCCTGTTCTAATCGAGCCAAGACAAAGGCGTCTATCTCATTTTTCACCCAGGCTTTATTTTCCACCTGCGGAATGGCTGGCTTTTTAGGAGGTATAAAAGCCCAGTGTTTTTTCCAAACAGCGCCCTGGGCAATCCATTTTTTGAGTATTTCTTTTTCATAAGGCTCTAAGACCAAATTGGACTCCAGAGGAGGCATTATTTCATTCGGGTCGTCGGTATAAATGCGGTGTATTAGGGTGCTATTGGCTACATCACCTGCGATGATGGCGTAGTGATCCTGTTTTTCGCCCAAGGCCGCAAATGCGCCTTCCTCGGTGTCCAAACGAAGCCCGGCTTCTCTGGTTTTCTCATCCGGGCCATGGCATTTAAAGCACCGGTCGGACAGAATGGGCTTGACATGGAAGTTGAAGTCCACCTGCTCGGGTACGATTGGGGTGCTTGTCAATACTCCGGGCTGATCCTGTTTATTCGCTGAATTTTGGCAACCCACCATCATCAGGCCAAGCCCCCAAAAGAGCAATAATAAAAAGGATGGGGCAAAAGTCCCTAGTCGCTTGCTTTTCAAAAAGCTTATTTGATTTTTCATAATCAAGTTTTGTTAGCTGGTTAAATAAAATTTGTCAGCGAACAATATATTTTCCTACATTTCCAGCGCAAATAGCACCTATTCGTTATTATATTAGCCAGACCTATTAGAATAGGTGGCATCGGAAGCCGGAAGTTGATGACGATGAAACTTAAAGCCATGTACAAAAACTTACCTTATGTAGATGTTCCTTTGCAAGGGAATGTCTGTTGGGAAGGCTGGGACAGTATTTATTTTGAATTGGCGCGTGCACTTCACGCCATTTCTAAAATAAAAAAAGTAGTTGCCATAGAGTGTTATCATGGTACGCTGGAGCATATCAATTTTGCAGAAATCAAACAGCGACTGACACCCAATGGCAGTTGTAAAACATCCCATCTTTTCAAAGAACCCGCTTACCTCAACGACTTGGTTTCATCTCGTATAAACGATGAACATCAACAACCGAAATTCACAGGATTAAAAATAGACGACTATTTTGACCCTTCAAAACTACAAGGTATCCAAGAAAGCCTGGATGCCATCGAAGAAGGGGTTATTTTACTATACGGCCCTGGCGCTGCCAAAGTCTGCGAACCGGATTTGCTCATTTATGCCGACATGTCACAATGGGAAATTCAGCAACGACTTCGCAGAAGAGACATCTCGAATTTGGGCCTGGACAACGAAAACGCACCCTACCAAGAAAAATATGCCATTGCTTTTTTCAATGATTGGCAAATATGCAATCATTTAAAAATTGACCTGCTTTGGCGCTGCGATTATTTCCTGGAAACCAACAATTGGGTCAAGCCCAAATTAGCCGCCGGAAATTTTGTCCGAAAAGGGCTGAAGCAGGCCACTACGGAACCGCTAAAACTCGCGCCTTTTTTTGACCCGACACTTTGGAACAGGCAACCTATACAGGACGACGCAAGTGATAAGCCGTACCAATATCCAGAATGGTGCTTTAACTGCGCCCCTGAAGAAGACAATATTCTCTTCCGCTTTGGCGAAATGCTTTTCGAAACCCCCTTGCTCAATCTTATCTATTATCAGGCCGAGGCGTTCCTCGGCACTGCTGTGCTACAGAAATTCGGCCGCTATTTGCCGATACGATTTAATTTTATCGATACCAGTGAAAACAGCGAGCCTGACTTTTTACTCAATCCGCCTCATCAGGATATCGAGGACAGCCTGGGCTGCCATTATTTCCCTTCCACTGCTTATTATTTCCTTCAGGTTCAGGCTGATGCCAATTTGGAATACGGGGAAAAAATAACTACAAACAGCTTTGGCGATCAAGCTGTTATCGCGGAAAAAGGGAACTTCAAGGAACACGATTTTATCCAAATACCCAATGGTGTACCTTTTCGTCCGGGCCCTCATATTACGGCTGTGCAAATAGATACGGCACCTGAAATTTTTTCAAAAAAGATGGCTGCCCATCAATTGGTATTTGAGGCTGCTCATGTTGTACCCAGGAACATCCCTTTGCAATCATTTGGTTATCAGGAAGAGGTTATTTGTACCGACCCCCAAAATGCAGTTACATTTATTAGAAATTGGTTTTCCGATTGCATCAAGCACCACACCAATGGAACGGTGAACATTTTGGTTTTGGTGGCTGGACAAACTGCCGTTGTTGAAAGTCCATCCGGCAATTTTGAACCAATCATCGTGCACTATGGCGAACCGTTCATCGTCCCAGCAACGGTAGGGAGCTTTCAAATAAGACCTTTGCGTCAGGATGGAAAAATTTACGCTACGTTAAAAGCCGTCATTGAAGCCAATCCCCCCCAATACTAATAAAAGCAATGGACTGCTCTACTTGTCTGACAGCCCGTTATCAACAAAAGTATAATGCTCTTGCTCATTCCTGATTTGCGCTAATACCGATCGGTTGCCATCTATCAATTGCATGCGTTGCTGAACACAATTAAAGGTATTGCCAGCATCTTCAGGGGTGTGGATCACATAATCCAACAGCTTGTCCAAGGTAGTTTCGGCTACATGCATGCGCGTATCAGAAGATGCGTAATAGATCAAAACAGCTCCATCATCTTTGCATACCCAGCCATTGCTGAATACCACATTGGATACATCGCCAAGCCTTTCTGAGCCGTGAGGCGCAATGAAGTGTCCTCCAGGTTTTTTAATGATTCTCCAAGGTTCGTTCAGGTCGCAAAGGAAACAATACAGTACATAGCGCAAACCTGCCGCTGTACGCCTCACACCATGAGCGAGGTGCAACCAGCCCTTATCTGTTTTTAAAGGCGGCGGCCCCAGCCCATTTTTCACTTCTTTCACCGTATGGTATGCTCGGGGGTCTATGATGATTTCCTCTTGAATGATGGGGTTTTCCATGGTATCGCTCAGGCCCCAGCCAATACCTCCCCCGCTGCCTGTGTCAATAAAACCGTCCATCGGCCTAGTGTAAAAGGCGTATTTGCCTTGTACAAACTCCGGGTGCAATACCGCGTTGCGTTGCTGGCTAGAGGGGGTCTTTAAATCGGGCAGTCTTTCCCAGGTCAGCAAATCTTTTGTGCGGGCTATGCCACATTGCGCAATTGCTGCTGAAGTATCGTGGGTTTGCGTTTTATCTTTCCTTTCTGCACAAAATGTGCCATATATCCAGCCGTCTTCGTGTTGCGTTAGCCTGATATCATACACATTCATCTCCGGGTCATCCGTTTGTGGCATGACGATGGGGCTGTCCCAGAATCTAAAGCCATCTACCCCCGTTTCGCTTTCTGCTACCGCGAAAAAAGATTTCACATCAAAGCCCTCTATGCGAGGCACCAGTACGATTTTGTCCTTCCAACACATCGCTCCGGCATTGAAAACAGTATTGATCCCAAGGCGCTCCAATAAATGGGGGTTAGCGTGATGGTTTAGGTCAAACCGCCAGTGAATAGGGGTGTGCCGCCAAGTTAGAACTGGATATTGATACCGATGGTAAATAAAATTGTCGCTTTCCTGGCGCACATTTTTTTGGCGCAGGAAAACTTCTTGTTGTTGATATAGGCGTCGAATTTCTTGATTAAAAGTTGTCTTATCCATCGTTACCTGTTCTTATGGCTTTCTGGAAATCCTCGTGATAACACGGGGCTTAGCGCCTAGCAAATTTAGTCCAGGCTAGCCCATAGTTCAGTATTGGGGTTGGCGCCCATTTCTAATTCGAGCAGCCCCCCTGCCATGATTTCAGCGTGACTGATATAAGGTTGTTTCAGTGATTTTTTGTTCAAGCTGGCTGATAAAATATACGGATGTTCTGGCGCAGCGTTTTTGGCTTTTACAGTGAATGTTTTTCCATTTTCCAAGGGGATCACCACTTCTTCAAAAAGTGGGCTGCCCATCCAATATTTACCATCGGCAGGGTTCATGGGGTAAAATCCCATCGCGCTAAACACATACCAAGCCGACATTTGCCCACAGTCTTCATTGCCACATAGGCCATCAGGTTGACTGTTGTATTGCGTCAGCAAAATATTTCTAACTTGTTGTTGTGTTTTCCAAGCGTGACCCGACACGTTGTACATGTAAACGATGTGATGGCTTGGTTCATTTCCGTGTGCATATTGCCCGATAAGCCCGGAAATATCGGCAGAAGCGTTTTCGCCCTTAATCTCAGAGCTGATGCTAAACAGTGAGTCCAGCTTCAAAACAAAGGCTGCTTTTCCGCCATGCAGCTCGATCAGCCCCGGCACATCGTGTGGCACGAACCAACTGTGCTGCCAGGCATTGCCCTCCGTGTATTCCGCCACATCGAAATTGTGATCGGAATATTGGGGGTCGAAAGGGGTTTTCCATTGACCATTGCTGTACTTTGCTCGCATGAACCCTGTTGCCGGATCAAAAAGGTGCTTGTAAGCCTCCGCTCTTTTGGTGAATAACTGATAATCCTCCTGGTGTCCAAGTGCTTTTGCCATTTGGGCAATGCACCAGTCGTCGTAGGCATATTCCAATGTTTTGGTTACCGATTCACCGTCCTTGTCGTAGGGTATAAATCCGAATTCGCGGTAAAAGTTGGTACCTCTGATATTTTGCATAGCACTCGCTTTCATCGCAGCATAAGCTTTTTCGACATCATAATCTCTAAACCCCTTTTGATAGGCATCTACGATGATGGGAATAGCGTGGTATCCCGTCATCGTATTGGTTTCATTACCCAACAAAGACCATACGGGTAATAAGCCGTATTCTTCATAATGTGCGATAAAAGATCGAATGAAGTCATTGACTTTGTCCTTTTGCGTGATGGTAAACAGCGGGTGAGCTGCCCTGAAAGTGTCCCAAAGCGAGAAAATATCATAGCGTGTATAGCCCATTGCCTGATGCACGAGGGTATCGCAGCCTTTGTAATTGCTGTTGGGGTCGGAATACACGACTGGAGCCAGACAAGTGTGGTATAAGGCGGTATAAAATATCTTTTTGAGGCTGTCTATGCCAACTACTTTTATTTTTGAGAGTTCGGCTTGCCAAAGTGTTTCTGCTTCTGTGCGAATGTCATCAAAAAGCTTATTCTCTACTTGTGCTAAGGCGGCATCTGCCCCAGCTTGGTTGGCAGAGGAAATACCCGTTATAATTTGTAAGGTCTGGGTTGTTTGTGGAAAGACCAACTGCACCCGCAGCCTTTTACCCTGTTGCTGATTGCCCTTGAGTAATTGGGTACTATCTGCCATCAAGAGCGTGCTAGGTTTTTCAGAAAAGCGCATAGCAAAATGTACTTGCTGATCCCTGGCCCAGCCTTTTGACCTGCGATAGCCCTTTAAAATGCCGCTTTGTTCGTCGTAATGGAGGGAGCTGGCCACTGGCGCATCCCAATTGAGCGCAAAGCCTAAGTCCACTAAAACGACTTTCTCGCCTTTTTCAGGAAACTGATACCGCTGATACCCACAATGGCGCGAGGCGGTAAGTTCAACTTGAATGCCATTATTCAAAGCCACCTGATAGTATCCTGGCGCAGCTTTTTCGCGCTGATGAGCAAATGTGGCGGCGTATGGTGCAGCGCGGCGATCGTCCCAACGTTGTTGAAAATCAATAGCCTGTACGGCAGGCATCACAGAAATATCGTACAAGTCGCCTATACCCGTTCCGCTCAGGTGCAAGTGGCTGAATCCAATAATAATGGAGTCCGCATAATTATACCCTGAACACCAGTCCCAGCCGGGTGTGCCGTTATCCGGGCTTACTTGCACAGCACCGAAAGGCACCGTAGCACCGGGGTAAACATGCCCATGTGCAGCCGTTCCGATGAAAGGATCCACATAGACCAAACGGTTTTCGTCTTGGCTGGTATTGGATGGCGCATCAGCACAACCTAACAAAAGACAGATGAGTGCTAGCAGGGATAACGTGTATGATGGCATAGGCTTGTTTAAAAAACCGCCTCAGCGGTGACAGTAAGTACTGTACCAACTGAGGCGGTTGATGTATATATGAAACTTACTTATCCCACCAAACGGGATAGTTCAAAAACTTAGAAAAGTCTGTTTCGTTGATCCCCTGTCTGGATAGCGCCTCATTCAGATTATCGCCATTGAAGGCCGATTCACTCTGAGGATAAGACAAGCGTCGTGGAATTTGACCATTCGTAATGGGCAAAGCATCGGGATACTGAACGGGTATCAGTTCAGGATAGCCCGTACGGCGCCAGTTGTTGTAGGTCTCATACTCGTGCATGAAGGTGGCTGCCCAATATTGATCAGCCACCATTTTCAAGGTGCCATCAAATGGATTGGCTGCCAGATAGGCATCAATAGCTGCGTCGTCAATGGCTGTACTAGGGGCAAAAAATTCTCCCCATTGCTTCATAGCAGCACGTACCCCATTATTGTAGTGTGTAGCAGCGTCGCCGCCACCCCAACCGCGTACAGCCGCTTCTGCCAATAGCAGCTCTACCTCTGCATAGCTCTGAAACATCATTGGGGAAGCCGTTGTAACCAAAACCGGATTGACATCGCTAAATTGATTCATGTCAACCGTTCCATCAGCACTAAGCTCTGTATCAGGGTGGGTAGATATAGTAGTGGCATCGTAGCCATTAGGCAAGCCCTTGTGGTCGCCACCATTGGGTACTACACTGAAAATGTCTAAGCGAGGATCGCCGTGGTCGCGCAACCAGTCCACAAAGGTTTTGCTCAAGTGTTGGTTGTTATCCGCCAGCCATACTTCACCAATACCATTGCGGTTGATGCCTTCTGGGCCATCGGTATGGGGAATGAACGCTGTTTCGGAAAGGTCACTCATCACACCACCGCTGATGGCTTTGTTGACGGTTTCTGCTGCCTTTCCAGGATCGACTTCCGACAAACGCATGCCCAAACGGAGCAAGAGCGAATTGCCGAACTTTTTCCACTTGTCCACATCGCCGCCATAAATGATATCGGCGCTGCCAAAAGTAGGCTGCCCCGCATCGAACATAGCAACAGCCGCAGTGATCTCATTGATCATGTCGGCATAGATATCAGCTTGGGCATCGTACTTAGGTAAAGTAATGCCTTCGAGGAATCCCAAACCCGCTTCGGAGTAAGGAATATCACCGTACAAATCAGTCATACGCATGAAAATAACGGCCCGCCAGATTTTAACGGCGGCTAATAGGTTGGCGACTTGTTCGCCATCGGCCATTTTATGCTCTAAACTATGCTTTAAGTCCACGATATCGCGTACCTGGTTGTTGTATGCGCGATCGAACAAAGAAGCGGTATATTCGGCGTTATACAAGTACTTATCACCTGACCAATAAGTGGGTAAGGCAGCTAAGTGTTGCATCATTGTAGAGGAGTAGATCAAGACCGCCCGCCAGTTTTCGTAGCGCTCCCCGGAGGTTTGCAACAATATATAAGTGAACTGAAAGCCTGGATCAATCTCATTGGCAACATTTGGATCGACGTTGAGTTCCTCGAAGCCTTCGTCGCAGGAAGTCGTCACCGTTACCAATAGCGCTAACAAAAGCGATATTTTTAATAGTAATTTTTTCATCGTATTTTTTTTGAATTTGAATGTGATCGGAGAATTAGAACCTTATGTTGATGTCAAAACCGAAACTCCGAGTTTGTGGTACACCAAACCATTCCAAACCTTGACCATTATCGTTGCTGTAAGTAGATTCTGGATCAATATTATCCACATTGCTATACAACAACAGCAGGTTGCGTCCCACCAGAGATACACTCAAACCTGTAAAAGGCGTATTTTTAAGCGTAGCACTAGGCAGACTGTAACTCAGCGTAAACTGGCGCAGCTTGATAAAATCGGCATTGTATATCCATTCCTCTGTAATGTTGAACAAGCGTCCGTAATAATCTTGCACGTTCTCTGGAGATAGTGTTGTTTTTCCACCATCTGCCAACGTAATCTGACCATCGGTGCGACCTTCCAGTGTGTTGCTATGCAAGCCTGCAGAAACAAGGGTTGCATTGGTGCCGGAATAAATATCGCCTCCCCACTTAGAATCAAGTAGAAAGCTTAGACTGAGGTTCTTGAAAGTTAGCGTGTTGTTGAAGCCAACCGTAGTTGGATGTATGCCATTACCCAAAACACCAAAGTCGCCTTGCAGGGGTAGGCCGTTGTCGTCTAGCATGATATTGCCGTTGTCGTCGCGGGCATAGCGGTATCCCATGATCACGCCGTAAGGGAAGCCTTCTTTGTGGAAAACGAAAGCATTGCGGCTGCGTGCTTCAGAAACATTTAGTCCTTCAGCGTCATCAGTACCAGCAAGATCATCATTCGTTTCATCCAACAAGCTGATAACCTGGCTGTTATTATAAGCGTAATTTACAGAGGCATCCCAAGTAAAGTTTCTGGTTTTGACTGGAGTCACGTTCACCAACAATTCTACACCATTATTAGATAACTGCCCTACATTTACCACTTGCTGAGTATAACCAGCAGTTTGGGTAATAGAAGCGGCTAGGATGTCGTCTTCTGTTTGGCGATCGTAGTAAGACACATCTACACCTAGGCGATTTTTAAAAAATCGCAAATCGAAACCAACTTCAAATTCGGTGTTGGTCAAAGGGATAAGATTAGCATTTGGAATTCTACCGCTAGAAATTCGTCCAAGAGGATTGCCCAAATGCCCTTGCCCAATCAAGCTGTAAGTTTGTGACAACTGATAAGGGTCGGTACCGCCCCCTACACGTGCCCAAGAAGCTCTAAACTTGCCATAAGTCAAGAAGTTAGTATTCAACTGCAAGGCATCACTAAATACAAAACTTAAGCCAACAGATGGATATAAGATACTATTGTCTTCCCCTTCAATATTAACATTAGACAGTGTTGAAAACCAGTCGTCTCGTGCTGTTGCTGTTAGGTAAAGGTAACTGTTATACGAAATTTCCAAAGAAGCATAAAGCGAGTTGATGGCTTGTTCGGAGAATTCATAAACTTGGCTCAAGTTTTTGGTATTTCGAATGGATTCCAAAAAAGGAATGGCAAAATCGCTGCCCGATAAGCCTAAAGCCTCTCTCTGCTGCTGCATCTGATTTCCGCCAATATAGGCATTCAGCCCAATCGAACCAAAGCTTTTATCAATGCCCACCAAAAAGTCCATATTGGTTTCTGTGAAGGTGCGATTGGTTTCTACCACACGACCCAATGGAATGTAAGCGGTTCCGAAAGGATCCAATTCTTTTCTTCTAGATCGGTATGTGTCCACACCAATGCGTCCCATCAAGTAAAGCCAATCCGTAAAATTATATCGCAGCGAAAAATTTCCCAATAAACGGTCTTTTTTATCGCTGAAATCAAAACGGTAAGCTGCCCAGTAAGGATTAGTGACAAAGATACTGCCGTCTGTTTCAAATTCTGTCCCCTGTTCGTTACTGCCATCCCCGTTAGGGCCTTGCATATTTTCGATATCAATATTTGGTGCCAAACGCCAAGCCAGATAATTGGGATTCCCTGGCGAATCTGATAAACGGGGGCGGTTCTTGACATCTTCGGCGATAAATGAGCCGCTCATCGTGGCTGTTAATCGCTTAGATAAATTCGCTACGACCTTGGTTGTAAATGTATTGCGGTCAAGGCCAGAGTTTGGATTGATGCCTTCGTTTTGCAAGTTGGTAACCCCCAAACGGAAAGTAAACATGTCATTGCCACCAGATAGACCTAAGGAGTTCGTCCAGGTCTTGCCTGTTTGGTAAAAGCGGTTAAAATTGTCCTCTACCAAAGAATAAGGTCGAGCCACCCCATCAAATTGTACTACGGAAGAGCCATCCAAAGGCGCACCCCAAGCAGTAAAAGTGTAATCTCTGGCTTCTTGTTCATTCATTGGCTTCAAACCGCGATTACCAGAGCCGTACTCTTGCTGTACATCTTGATAAGTATTGATGGCATTTTCTACCGTAAAGTTACTGCTGAAGTCCACACCGATACCTTTGCGCTTGGCACCGCTTTTGGTCGTGATCAGAATCACGCCATTGCTGGCACGCGATCCATATAACGCAGCAGCGGTGTTCCCTTTCAATACAGAAATCGTTTCTATATCATCCGGGTTGATACTGGAAATTCCATCTCCCCAGTCGGTGCCACCCCACATGCCGGCGTTGCCGAGGTTGCTGTTGTCAATGGGGATTCCATCTACCACATACAAAGGCTGGTTATTGCCTGTAAGAGAACTATTTCCACGGATAACCACCCGGGAAGATCCCGCCGGGCCAGTAGCCACATTGCTTACATTGACCCCAGCTACCTTACCAGCCAGAGAGTTAGCAATGTTTACCTCCCGAGCTTCTGTAAAGCTTTCCCCAGAGACTTCCGTGACCGAGTACCCCAGGGCTTTCTTTTCGCGTTCGATACCCAGAGCCGTGATGACCACTTCATCCAGTTGAACCCCTTCCGACAGCGTGAGGTCAATGGCACTTTGATTACCAACAGCAATGGACTCGCGTTGGTAGCCAATAATAGAAAAATCTAATGTTGCACCTTCTGCAACATTAATGCTGTAATTGCCATCCAAATCGGTAATGGTACCATTGCTGGTGCCCGATTCGATGACGTTTACCCCGATAAGGGGATCCCCGTTTTCGTCAACGATCTTGCCGGTCACTGTACGTTGCGACCAAAGCTGAAGCGTAGCGAAAAAAAATAGGGCTGAAAAGAGTAAAAGTCGCTTCTTCATAGTTGGACTTAATTGATTATTTATAGGAATAGGAAAATTTGAATCCAAAGTAAGAAAAGTTTCTGCATATATTTTAATAAAACCCGCAAAAACCCGCAAAAAAATGTACTTCAATCGCTTTTCTTGCGTTTTTAAGCGGTGTACACGGAGGCGGTCAAAAAATAATTTGGTTTTTTTTCTCTTTATATAACTATTTTTGTATCATCACCCCCGTTTGCCAATATTTGATTGGAGGCCATGCTTTCTATCGCCTCCCAAATCTTGCAAAAAGCTGCAAACTTATTCGGAGTAGAGCTTGATATAAACTCCTATTTGGAAATCGCGCGTGAACTTTTCGTTTTCTGATCCTTTTTTGAATCAGAAAATCGAAGGATACGTAAATAAGGGAGCAACCTTAATGCGTTGACGGGTTATTTTGTATTTTGCGACGTTTTTTATAGAAGGATACAGCGCCTATAAACATATGCTAAAGGATGAAAGGCAACACTTGATATTGCGGGAAGTTACCCGCAATAACAAAGTCAAGTGTTCATATCTTTGTAAAATGCTCAATGTATCGGAAGACACGGTACGGCGAGATTTAAAAGAGCTGGCCGACCATGGAATGATACGTAAGGTTCATGGTGGGGCAGTAGCTAATTCTTTATTGCCAGCTGATTATAAAGAGAAAATATTTCACCAACTCGAAGAGAAAAAGATTATAGCCGAAAAAGCAGTTCGTTTACTGGATAACTTTCAAGTCATTCTGATAGACGGTAGTACCACCAACTTGGAATTGGTGCGCCATTTCCCGAAAGAGTTACATGCTACCGTTTTTACCAATTCCTTTCCTATTGCCCAAGAATTGTGCGAACATAGTACTGTTGAAACTTTCTTTTTTGGAGGAAAAGTACTGAAAAGTGCTAAGGTGACCATAGGGATGGATGTGCTCCATTTTCTCGACGATGTCCGTGCCGATATTTGCTTTTTAGGCACCCGCAGCCTTCATGCAGAGTTAGGCATTTCTACTACCCGCCGTGAGGAGGCGCAGGTGAAACGCAAGTTGGCCGAAGTATCTCAGAAAGTAGTAGCACTCACTGTTTCAGAAAAAATAGGTACGCTCCAGCCTTTCAAGGTGATTGACTTGAACCAACTAGACGTACTGGTGACAGAATTGCCTACCGACTCCCCCATTCTTTTGCCTTTCCACAACAAGCGCATCGAAATAATGTAGTAATTTTACAGATCGAACGCACTAAGTACAAACGATGAACAACGAAGCGCTGGTCTCCATTATTAGCGTCAATTACCGGCAGCCTCAGGTCAGTTGTGATATGTTGGATAGCTTGGCTCTATTGGAGCATCCTGCGCTGGAAGTCTGGCTCGTGGACAATGGCGCCGCTCAAAACCAGGAAGCACTTTATAAACAACACTATTCGGAGCTGAAGGTGATAACCAGTGCTGAAAACCTGGGATTTGCAGGGGGAAATAATTTGGCCATTATCCGTGCTACTGGAAAGTACTTATTGCTACTCAACAACGACACCTTAGTGCCCAAAGACTTCCTCTTGCCGCTCATCGAATTTATGGAGCGCCACCCGGAAGTGGGCATAGTAAGCCCTAAAATTTACTACCACAATACGCCGCAAATCATCCAATATGCCGGTGTACCCCGTATGAATGCCTATACCGGCCGAAACGCCAACCCCGCCAAACAGCGAACGGACGACGGTATCAGTTTCAATGGTATTCACCCAACTGGCTATGCACACGGTGCTTGTATGCTGGTGCGCAAAACGGTATTTGAACAAATAGGCTTGCTGCCCGAAGACTATTTTCTCTATTACGAAGAATTGGATTTTTGTGAACAAGCCCGAAGAGCGGGCTGGGAAATTTACTATTTCGGGGAGAGCCATATTTTCCACCGGGAATCGGTTGCGGTGGGCAAGCACAATCCTTTAAAAACCTATTATATGTACCGCAACCGCTGGCTATTTATGCGGCGCAATAGCAACATGCCCGCTTATGGCATTTTTGTGTTGTATTACCTCGGTATGGCCGTACCTTTGAACCTGGCCAAACATGCCCTCAGGCGAGAATGGGCGCACTGCCGGGCGATTATCAAGGCTGTTGCCTGGAATTTTAACCTCAAAAAGGCTTCCTAATGTTGGCAGAATGGATTTTTTGGTTGGGCATCGGACTCGTATTTTACACCTATGTGGGCTATGGGATACTGGTGTGGATACTGCTGCGATTTAGGAAAAACAAGCCATTGAATGATATTCGCAGTGCAAACAACCAATTCCCAGAAGTGAGTCTGCTAATTGCCGCTTACAACGAGGCAGGTATCATTGCTGAAAAAGTTAAAAATTGCCAGGCTTTGGATTATCCTGCGGATAGACTTCAGGTGGTATTTGTGACAGATGGCTCTGTTGACGGTACGCCGGAGTTGTTGCGACAATACGATCACATCAGGGTACTGCACGAAGATGGCCGCAAAGGCAAGATGGCTGCTGTGGAAAGGGCGATGGCTTACATCCAAACGCCCATTACCGTTTTTACCGATGCCAATACGTTTTTAAATACGCAGGCTATTCGCGAATTGGTCCAATATTTTGAAAATCCCCGAATTGGCGCCGTAGCCGGGGAAAAACGCATTATGCAGCAAACAGATGAGGCGGCGAGTGCTGCCGGGGAAGGGCTGTACTGGCATTATGAGTCTTTTTTAAAAAAACAAGATGCCCGCCTATATAGTGTCGTGGGTGCTGCCGGGGAATTGTATGCTATCCGAACTGCCCTCTTTGAGTCCTTGCCCAGCGATACCATCCTCGACGATTTTATGCAAACCCTCCTGATCGCAGCTAAGGGTTATCGGGTGGCTTATGCCCCGGAAGCTTTCGCAGAAGAGTATGCTTCAGCCGACTTGAAGGAAGAGTTAAAACGCAAAATCCGCATTTGCGCAGGCGGCTTTCAATCCATGGCTCGCCTATTGCCCTTGCTCAATCCTTTTCGTTATGGCTGGCTGAGTTTTCAGTATGTATCGCACCGGGTACTGCGCTGGACTTTGGCACCTTTGTTTTTGCCTTTCATTTTTGTGGCCAATGCCTGGCTATTTTTCTGCGGAAGCGGTTGGGTTTACGCCGTGTTGTTCGCCCTGCAATGCCTTTTTTATATTCAGGCAGCGCTGGCATACCAATGGCGCAACAGCCCCGTGTCGATAAAAGGTTTCTTTGTACCCTTGTATTTTTGTATCATGAATTACAGCGTATATGCTGGTTTTTTGCGGTACATCTCTGGCCGACAAAGCGTCAAATGGGAAAAGGCACGCCGGGCAGAAGGGGTTTGAATAGCTCTGGGTGCAAAGCAATAAAAGCGTGGGGCAACAAGCTCAGCCGTGCTGCTCAAACATATTGCCTTCTAAAAATAAAGACTGCGACAAACCATTGGCTGCTCACTTATATGCCCTACTATCGCGATATTTCCTTTCAAATCTGGTGAATCCCATTTTTTTTGCGGAAATTCGCTGAATTATTTTTACAACTTATCTATGGCAGCAAAAAGTCAGAACGAGCGAATATTTTTCGGATTAATGGTCAAGCAGTTGCGCTTAGAAAAAGGGCTGTCTTTTGCCGACTTGGCTCAGTCAACCGGTGTATCGGTTTCTTATCTCAACGAAATTGAAAAAGGAAAAAAATACCCCAAAGAAGAAAAACTGCTGGCTTTGGCGGAAGCACTAGGCGTAGCTGTCGAAACACTAGCTTCTACTGAACTGAATAAAAGCCTGGCACCCGTTGCCGACCTATTGCAATCTAATTTTCTCAATGAGCTGCCCTTGGATTTATTCGGCATAGAGTTGTACAAAGTGGTGGAAATCATAGCCAATGCTCCAGTTCGGGTAGGCGCTTTTATCTCTACTTTATTAGAGCTGTCGCGAACTTATTCGCTTCGCGAAGAAAATTTTTACTTTGGCGCCTTGAGGTCTTACTTGGAATTGAACAACAATTACTTTGAAGATTTGGAAGCGGCGGTGGATCAATTTGTTGAAGCGCACCAATTGGAGGAAAAAAGGCCATTGAACGTGGGCGCACTGAAAGATATTTTGCAGCAGAACTTTGGCTATACGATTATAGAAAATGGGCTGGATCGATACGAAGAACTTCAAAAACTGCGCTCCTTATTCATACCCAAGAAAAAGCACTTGCTCCTCAATGGCGGTCTCAGCCCGATGCAAAAAGCATTTCAGCTAGGCAAAGAACTGGGATTCAATGTGCTGAAAATTAAAGAAAGAGCCAATACCTCCTCGCTATTGCAAAGTCGAGTATTTGAAGAAGTGCTCAACCACTCCAAAGCCATCTATTTTTCTGTGGCGCTACACATTCCCCGCGATCCTTTTATCCGAGACTTGCAAACTTTTTTTGAACGCGAGCAATGGGAAGAACAAGCTTTTATCGGCATCATGCGAAAATATGAAGCCAGCCCTGAGATGTTTTATCACCGTCTGACGAATGTATTGCCCCGATTTTTCGACATGAACGAATTGTTTTTTCTCCGTTTTTCCCACGATCCTGAAAAGCGGAATTTTGAAATAGATAAGGAATTGCATTTGACCCGGAAACACCATCCGCATGGCAACGGCATTTTTGAACACTATTGCCGGCGTTGGGTGTCCTTATCATCTTTGAATGAATTGGATCAACTCCAAAAACAAGGGAAATTTGCTCAATACCTGGTAAGGGTGCAGCGTTCAAAATTCATCGGTACAGACGACGAGTACCTTTGCCTAACCATCGCCCGCCCCGGCTATCCGACGCCCAATCGCAACGTCAGTGTTACTTTGGGTCTATTGGCCGATCAAAAGCTAAAGGAAAAGATTCACTTCTTTGAAGATCCAGCTATTCTCATTAAGGAAGTCAATAAAACTTGCGAGCGCTGCGATGTGAAATATTGCCAGGAAAGAGCGGCCCCTCCGGTAGTGGTAAACAAACGGGAGGAATGGCGGAAGGTACAGGATCGCCTGGGAGAATTGCTCGGATGAGCAGTCAGCCTCAGGCTACCGCATACCCGGTAAAGGGTCTCATGGACGGCGCATGAAAAGCCAGTACAATATCAGACTTAGGAACGCCCATTGCTACTAATTTTTCTGCGATATCAAAATCTGTGTTATTTTCTTGTATCCATATTTTTTCACCAACTAGGTCTATATGTAAAAGGGTAAAATAAACCCTTTTCTCGCCTTCCCAACCAAGTGCCAGTATTTGATAGTGATCACGAACGGTATCAAATACCAGTTGCTCTTGTATCCTTTCATTAGGATCAATACTTGGTGATGCATATTCAAACAAAACATGCTAGACCAATTTTCGATATTTAGCTCTTCTATCCATAATTCGAATGATACTTTACAAACATAACACTTAAAGAACATAATAACAAGCTCGTACGTTTCAATACTCAAGAAAAATTGCCTCAAGCAAGATAATAACGCAGGAAAATTAATTGCCCAATTTGTCCTTCCCATAGCGGGTAAAACAGTTCGCTTTAAGTGTGTCTGCTATGCTAAGAACGCTGATTAATCGAGCAATAATTTTCTGCAAACTACTTAGTTTGGTCAGTAAAGACTACCCTTCTAAGCTCGGTATAAAAACAGGAAATAAATAACCGGACTTGCCTGTATAAGCAGATTGGACTAAATTTGCCTCAAAGCATTGATTGCTAGTGCTGTCGGCACTAGAGATTTTCAATATCTTGAACGCGTTTATATTAAAAGCTATTTGACACATGAAAAAAACAACTTTCATCGCCCTAATCTTAACGATATGCTGGAGCGGAATTGGCTTTAGCCAAAAAAACATTACCCTGGAAGATATTTGGAAGGACTATAAGTTTTTTTCCAAATCGGTGCCCGGGTTTAACTTCCAGCAAGATGGACAACACTATACCCGATTAGAAAATGGCAAAATCGTTCAGTACGATCTGGGCAGCGGTCAGCAAACAGCGGTGCTTTTTGATGCTGCAGAAGTGCAAGGCCAGGCTGGCTTTAATGGCGAAGTAGAAGGTTACGAATTCAGTCAGGACGAAAATAAAATCCTCATCGAGTCAGAATCAGAGGCCATATACCGGCATTCGACCAAGGCCAATTTTTTTGTCTATGATCGCCAAAGCAAGCAGCTAAGTTCTGTTTTTAGCGAGGGCAAGCATCGCTATGCCTCCTTTAACCCGCAAGGCAACAAAGTAGCCTTCGTTTATGAAAATAACCTCTACTACAAGGATTTGAAATCGGGCGAAACCCGCCAGATCACGCAGGATGGCGCAACCAATAAAATCATTTATGGCGCCACAGATTGGGTGTATGAAGAAGAATTCGGCTTTGCCCAAGCTTTTTTCTGGTCGCCCGATGGAGAAAGCATCGCCTTTTACCGTTTTGACGAGAGCGAAGTGCCTCAGTTTACCATGACCAATTACCACGACGAAATGTACCCGGAGTACGTGACCTTCAAATACCCAAAAGTTGGCGAAAAGAACGCCGAGGTAAGCATCTACATCCACCCGCTGAAGCTGGGCAAATCCATACCTGTTGAACTGGGCAAAGAAAAGGATATTTACATCCCGCGCATCAAGTGGACAACCAACTCCGATCTGCTCTGTGTCTATAAACTCAATCGCCACCAGAACGACCTGGAATTGCTACTGGCCAATACCAGCAATGGAAACACCCAATCTTTACTGCGCGAAAAGAACAAATACTATATTGATTACAACGTTTTTGACAACCTCCATTTTCTGGAAAACGGCAAACAATTCATTTGGACCAGTGAGCAGGATGGTTGGCACCACATTTACCTACATGATATGAGTGGCAAGCTCGTGCGCCAGATCACCAAAGGCGAATGGGAAGTGAGCGAATTATACGGTGTCAATGAAAAAGATGGGCGACTATATTACCAGGCTGCTGAAAAATCGCCACTAGAAAGACAAGTTTACAGTATTGCCCTGGATGGCAAAGACAAGCAGACGCTTGCTGGCTCCACAGGCTGGAACAGCGCCCAATTCAGCAGTACCTACGATTATTACGTCATCAACCATTCTACTGCCAATGCACCCACTACTTATACCGTATTTGATAAAAAAGGCAAATTGATCCGGGTTATTGAAGACAATAGCGGCATGAAAGCCAAACAGACCGAATACGGCGTTCAGCCTGTTGAGTTTTTTACCTTTAAAACGGGCGATGGCGTTGATCTCAATGGCTGGATGATCAAACCCCGCGACTTTAAAGAAAACAGGCAATACCCGGTTTTGATGTACGTATATGGCGGCCCTGGCAGCCAGGAAGCCACCGACCATTGGATGGGCTTGAATTATTGGTGGTTTCAAATGTTGGCACAGAAAGATTACATCATTGCTTGCGTGGACAATCGCGGCACAGGAGGGCGTGGCGAAGCATTTAAAAAAATGACCTACCAGCAACTCGGCCATTACGAAACCCTGGATCAGATCGAAGCTGCTAAATACCTGGGCAGTTTAGCTTATGTGGACGATGCCCGAATTGGCATTTTCGGATGGAGCTACGGGGGCTACATGTCCTCTTTGTGTTTGCTGAAAGGCGCCGATGTTTTTGCAGCAGCTATCGCCGTTGCTCCAGTCACCAATTGGAAGTGGTACGATTCCATCTACACAGAACGCTACATGCGTACTTATCAGGAAAACCAGGAGGGATACCGCAACAATTCACCCATTTATTTTGCCGATCGCCTAAAAGGCAGTTACCTGCTCATACACGGTATGGGCGATGATAACGTGCATTTTCAGCATACGGTAGAAATGGCCAATGCCCTGATAGCCGCCAACAAACAATTTGATACCTATTTTTACCCCAATCGCAACCACGGCATCTATGGTGGAAACACCCGCCTACACCTCTACACCAAAATGACGGACTTCTTGTTGGAAAACATACGCCCAGTTGTCAAAATGGCTAAAGATGCCAACGATGGCGTACAAAAAGACGTGGTGCCAAAACAACAAATCCTCCGCAACAAGCCACTGGAAAAACAACAGGAAATCCAAAAAAACAAAGGCCCTGAAAAGGCTAAAGTACTGGAAAAACAATAATCCTTGGGGCAATAGGTGGGCTGTAATTGCGCCTATTGCCCAATACCTAAGCATCTATTCATGAAACTATCAACTACCGATTTTATAGCGGGTTATGAAATCACCGAAGTCATTGATATTGCACGAGGCAGTACCGTTAGAGCGCGCAATTTAGGGCGCGATATTTTTGCCGGACTGAAAAACCTGGTCGGCGGTGAAATCAATGAATATACTCGCCTGATGGCCGATGCCCGCGAGCAAGCCATCGAGCGGATGATCGCCGACGCAGAAGGTCTCGACGCCGATGCCGTGATCAATGTCCGTTTTACAACAGCGGCAGTCATGCAAGGCGCTTCCGAAATGCTGGCTTATGGTACAGCCGTGAAGTTGAAAGCAAAATAAGTTTCTAGTTTCAGGCGGAGCTAAAGCAAGGCTTTGTTTCTGGTTTCAAGCTTGCCACGCGAAAGGCGTGGTTTTCCTGCCCCCGTCCGATCCCGCTGAGCGTATCGGCCTCAGCGGGATCATCCCGCCCGGATAGTTCCGGTCGGACGGGCCGGGCGGGCGACTGAAAGGCGGGTGGTTTCTGATCAATTCAACCTGAAACTTGAAACTATACTTGGCTTTAACCTAGCTTGAAACCAGAAACTCAGAGCTCAGGACTCGGAACTAAATCCCCCTCCTTGTGGTTGTTGGGGAGAATCATTCGATTAATACGATCATGGCGACTAAGAAAAAGCAGGAATACGAGATAGAAATAGCCAATCGGCGAGCCAACTTCGAGTACCATTTTTTGGAACTTTTCGAAGCGGGCCTGGTATTGATGGGAACAGAGATTAAATCCATCCGGAAAGGCAATGTCAATTTGCGCGATGCGTATTGCTTGTTTGAAGAGGGGGGCTTGGTAGTCAAGAGCATGTTCATCGGCGAATATGCACATGGCAATCAGTTTAACCATGAGCCGCGCCGCACCCGAAAATTATTGCTCAAAAAATCGGAGTTGCGAAAGTTGGACAAAAAGGTGAAAGAACGCGGATTTACCATCGTCCCCGTCCGCCTTTATGTCAACGACCGCAGCCTGGCTAAGTTAGAAATCGCACTTGCCCAAGGTAAAAAAGCATTTGACAAACGGGAAAGCATCAAAGAACGCGATGCTAAGCGAGAGCTGGAGCGTGTCAAAAAAATAACCTGACATGGTATGGGAAGACCTGGCCAAAACAGCGCTACTGGGTACTACCAGAAGCCAGTTGTCGCCCCCAACGCTTGCTGCGCTGGAACAATTGGGCGTTGATATTTCGGGCGCATCTGCTCCAGTATTGTTGGAAGCAGCAGCCCTCTATCAGGTACTCAAAAAAGCAGCCTTTCCTTTACAGCCCTACACTGGTGAAACGCCAAGCTTTGTACAGACAACTGCAACACGTCCTTTTCCGGGCAACCGGTCGATTCAACACCTCCAATCTATCCTCAGCGGCAAGTATTTACCAGCACTACCAGAATTTCTCGCCCTGTTGGCCCGGCAGCAGCAGCAGATTCCTTATGAACACCTACCTCAAATTTTTTATCTGTGCTTAAATAAAAAAGGGCTTTGGGCACAAATAGAACCCCAACTGGGAGAAGTCGAGCGGTGGTTGCTCCAACAAAATCCAGACTGGATAGCGATGACAGAACGAAAAGACCATCAAAATTGGTCAACGGCTTCAGTGGAAGAACGCTGTGCCATGCTGCGCTACTTGCGTCGCCTCGATCCTGCTACTGGTTTGAAGCAACTCCAGGAGGTGTGGATTTCAGAAGATTACAAAAGCAAGGTGCTGTTGTTGGAAGAACTAAAAAGAGGTTTATCACTGCACGATGCTCCTTTTTTGGAAGATGCTTTGAACGACAGTCGGAAGGAAGTGCGAAAAAAAGCGGCAGAAATGACTTATTTGATCCCGGAATCGGCTGGATATGCTCGCTTGAAAGCAATGGTCTTTTCGCATTTACCACTTCCATCCGATTTACCCCGCCAAAAACTACCTTCCACAGACAAAACAAACTTAGAAGCCCAACATTTTTACCTGAACAAAGAAAGCCGCTTTAAAAGCGGAGATCGCAACAACTGGTTTTTCGATTTGCTGAGCCTACTCTCTCCCAATGAACTCTCCATCCATTTTGGCATAGAACCTTCTGACTGCCTTCGAGCGCTGGTGAATAGCCCATTTCGCGCAGCATACGTGCAAGCGTTGGCCGAAGCGGCTTACAGCCACAAAAACGCCTCATGGGCTGAAGCTATCGTCCGCCATGTTTGGAAAAATGAAGCGGCTTTGCCCTTGAATGCCGAGTGGATAACGCAGCTATTCACCATACTGCCAGAGTCGGTTATCCGCGACATGATGTGGCAGTATGTACAACTTTTTCCAGGCTTGTTAGAAGAAGATGCGCCAATTATCCATTGGATGCAACAGCGATCTTATGCATTGGAAGGTCCCTTGTGCAAAACCATCATTAACGGCTTCAGAACTTGGCTCAACGAAGCAGATTCGTACTATTGGAATATTTGGCACTACAAAAAAGTACTCCAACTCTTGGCTTGGCAGTGTCCAGTAGAATTGTGGGATTTTGCAAAATCGGGCTGGAATCAGCGTTCACCAGTTTGGCCTCGATGGGAAAAAGAAATCGACCGCTTCCTGCGCATTTTAGAATTTAGGAAACAAATGAATGAGGCATTCAACTCAGCCCCTTCACCAGATCCACAATTCCGCCTATAATATATTGTACGGCAATCGTCATCACAATGAATCCCATAATCCGGCTCATGGCATTCAGCCCGGCTACGCCTAATACTTTATAAATATAAGGTGCTGAACGCAAAATCAAAAAAACTAATATCGAAGTGGCCAATATGACACCGACAATAATGGCTTTTTCTTGCCAGTTAGGGTATTCCGCGTAAATCCCAATCAGCAAAGAAATAGAACCTGGCCCCGATAAGAGCGGCATGGCTAAAGGAGCAAATGAAATATCGCTTTTTTCCATGGCTTCCGCTTCCACTTCTTTGTTTACGGTACGGTTTTCCGCCTGTTTGCCAACCAACAAACTGTAAGCGGAGGACAAAATCATCATTCCTCCTGCAATCCGCATAGCGCTCAGGCTGATGCCAAAAAAGCTCAAGATCAGGGAGCCTGCCAGAAAAAAAGTAAGCAAAATGATAGCAAAATACAGGCTGGCGTTCCGGGCAGTCCGATTGCGTTCCGCCTGCGTGTAGTTGGGGGTCATCGATAAGTAAACAGGCAAAGCACCTAATGGATTGACAACAGAAAACAAAGAAGCTAGAATGGAAAAAAATAGTTCCATGACATTTGGCATTTAATCACCAGAAAAATAACACTTCTCCGCAATAACGCGAATTATTCATACAAAAAAGGGGAACTAAAAACTAGCTCCCCGAGAAAAACACCTAAAACCCATATTCATATCATGAAAACCTTTCCAATAAAGAGTTACCTGTGACACCAGATAACTACTAAAAATAGACTTGACTTTAACCCAATCTATTTTTAGTAAAATGTTGCCTCAACCAGAGGAATTAACTTGCACTAAATCATTCCGCCACGCTTCCTCTGGTTGATAAACAACTGCATTCCCCTTGAATAATAATGTGTTTGCTTATAAACACTCCCTTTAGACGCAGTTGTTTTATTAGGTAACGCTAAAAAAATAATTTTTTAAAAAAAATCCGCCACTAATTGGCGGCAAAATTAAGCCATAAATTTAGCGCTGTTTTTATGATATGAATACAGAAAGATGTATCGATTTTACACTATTTGTGACAAGATAAATAGCATGAATAAGGCTATTTTTGTCACAATATTGGCTATTGCGATGTATCAAGGGTCAGCTCTAACTGGCGTTCTTTTTCATCCCTTAACACCTTCAAAAACACTTTCTGTCCAGGCTTATACGCTTCCAATGCTAATATTAAATCATTGTTGGAATTGATAACTTGGTCATCCAAGCCTATAATAATATCACCTAGTTGAATGGAACCATATTGGTCTCTCAAAGTAGGTCTTACTCCGGCTTTTTCAGCACCACTGCCTTTTACCACATCAATCACCAAGGCGCCTTGCAGCCCTAATCGGGCTACAATTTCTGGGCGAGCCAGTTCTACGCCAAGCGTAGGTCTTTTCAATTCGCCGTATTTTATCAGTTCGGGAATCACCCAGTTCACTACATGCACAGGGATAGAAAATCCAATGCCTGCAGATGCACCTGATGGGCTATAAATAGCCGTATTGACACCAATCAATTTTCCGGAGGAGTTGAGCAAAGGTCCCCCGGAATTACCCGGATTAATGGCCGCATCCGACTGGATCACATCGCGTATAGGCAAGCCGGAAACAGATTCTATTTCGCGCCCCAACGCGCTCACAACTCCGGTTGTCAAAGATTGATCCAAACCAAAGGGGTTGCCAATGGCATACACAGATTGTCCAACCCGAAGGTTATCCGAAGAGCCTACCGGGATGGGAATGAGGGCTTCGCGGGGTGCTTCGATTTTTAATACCGCCAAGTCTTTATCGGCGGCATAGCCCACCAGCTTGGCCGGCCAGGAGCTGCGGTCGGCCAGCGTTACTGTAGCCCGCTGCGCGCCCTGGATCACGTGGAAATTGGTTACTATATGTCCGTCCTTGTCCCAAACAAAACCAGAACCCGTTCCCCTCGGTATCTCAGTAACATCGCGGGTAAACCAATCCATCTGTACCGTTGATGTAGTAATAAAACATACCGAGGGCGCAGCCTGCTCAAACAACTGAATCGTAGCCAATTCCTGCGGATTTAGCTCGTCACTTAACGGCGGCAATGCGCCATCTCTACCTGCGGTTGCCGATTTATTGCCTACCTGTACAGCGGTGTCCTGGTTGTTGTCTGCTTTGTCATTGTATCCTTTCCAGGCTGTTCCCAGGAAAAAACCGCCCAGTAGCAGGACTACTCCAAATAGCAATCTCATTCGGTTCATAAATTATGTTTTTCTGTGTTTCTTTTTTGCAGCAGGAAATAAAACGTTATTGAGAATCAAGCGGTAACCAGGAGAATTGGGATGCAAGTTGAGATCCGTCTCCGGGTCGTGCACATAATGGCGGTAATCTTCTGGGTCGTGACCGCCGTAAAAGGTCCAGAAACCCTGACCAAGTGTACCGTGCATGTAGCGTACTTCATTGGCTGGTTTGTTCTCCCCCATCACCAAAACACTTGACTTGACAAATTCTTTCTGAAAAGCGGTGGTTTGCCCCATGAAGCCTTTTACCGTCCGGGTATGGTTTTGTGTCAGCATAGAAGGCACAGGATCCCACTTGGCCGAAAAATCGAAAAGCGTGAAATAATCTTGTTCTGGGTTGACGTCTCTTCCGCGATAATGGTCGATGGTTGAAAATTCGTACTCCAAAGGATTTTTGGACAACTGGAAGTTTTCAAAAGCAAAGGTTTTGGAAAAATCCAGCTTGTTTTGTGCATCGGCATCTACCGGATCACCGTCGTACATTTCTGCACAAATATCCACGCCATCGGCTGCTAAGGCGATATCGTAAGTATCGGTAGCAGAACACATGGCGAACATGAATCCGCCGCCCACCACATACTCTTTGATTTTTTTCACCACAGCCAACTTCAATTGAGATACTTTGGCAAAGCCCAGTTCTTTCGCCATGGCTTCCATGCGCTCTTGATTTTCCCGATACCAAGCTTGGTTGTGGTAGCTGCGGTAAAAGCGGCCATATTGCCCGGTGAAATCCTCGTGGTGCAGGTGCAGCCAATCGTACTCGGTTAGTTTATCGCCCACGACTTCCCGGTCATAAATGACATCATAGGGAATTTCCGCATAGGTCAGTACCAGGGTTACGGCATCGTCCCAGGGTTGTACTTTTTCCCCTTTGTTGTTCACATCAGGGGTATAAACCGCTATTTTGGGTGCTTTTTCCAGCTTCATGGCCTCCATATTCACCTCTGGATTTGAAATTTCATCCAGAATTTTGTTGAATTGGGCATCGGCTATAATTTCGAAGCTCACGCCCCTGGTTTTGCATTCTTTTTCAAAAATCACGTTGTGCCGAAAGGCAAAACTGCCTCCCCTGTAATTGAGCAACCACCAGGACTCCACCCCGTTCGACAGTACCCAGTAAGTTATTCCATAGGCTTTCAGGTGGTTTTGTTGCGACTCGGCATCCATCGGGACGAGCATATAAGCTGCTTTGGCAACTGGGGAAAAAGCGCCTGCCGTTAAGGCCAGGATCAACACGATTCTCAGCATCATTTTCATATCCGGAACATTTTTGAAATATTTCTCAAATTTATAAACGTATTTCATAAAAAAGGTATGACTAGAAAGTCGTTTTAACAAAACAGTAACAGCACCATGAGTAAGGTACGGTAAAAATGCCTTATTATTGCAGGCTCCATGAACGTGTTTTGGAATGGCAGCTAATCATCGCCAAACCAGACTTGCATAAAAGAGTCAGATTGAATGGATAACATCACTTTTCAATACCCAGCTTGGTATATTCTACTTTGTTTATTGGCTGGTTTGATATATGCCGCAGTTTTGTACTATAAAAGCAGCGCTTTTCGAGAGCAATCGAAATGGCTGAATTACCTGCTGGGCACTTTTCGCTTTCTAACCGTCAGCGTGTTGGCCTTCCTTTTGATGGCACCACTGCTGAAATCGCTGCTCACAGAAGTTAAAAAACCCGTAGTCGTTATTGCGCAAGATCAGTCGGCTTCGGTAGCAGCGGAAATGGATGAGCAAGAACAGGAAAGATATCAAGTGGCGATCAATGCCCTGTCCGAGCAATTGAGCCGCCAATACGAACTGAAAACCTATGCTTTTGGCAGCGCCACCCGAGAAGGAATAGATTTTAATTTTGTTGACCCACTGAGTAACCTGTCGGACGCGCTACGCACCATCAACGATTTGTACAGCAATCAAAACCTGGGCGCTGTTATTTTGGCATCGGATGGTATTTACAACGAAGGCAGCAACCCCCTGTATTTGAATGCGCAGTTGGAAGCGCCTGTATATACCATCGCCTTAGGGGATACCACACCTAAAAAGGAATTGCTCATCAAAAGGGTTTTTCACAACGAAATTGCCTACTTGGGCGATAAATTCAGCATCCAACTCGATATTGCTGCTCAAAATGCCGCAGGCAATAGCAGCCGCCTGAATGTCTATAAAATAGAAGGGGGCAATTCGCAATTGATGCAACAAATCCCCTTCAATATCAGCAGTAACGACTTTTTCCAAACCCAGGAAATTGTTTTGGATGCCAACAAAGCAGGCGTACAGCGCTTTCGGGTCAGCCTAAATGAAATACCCGGTGAAGCCTCTGCCGCCAACAACAGCAAGGATATTTTCATAGATGTGCTGGATGCCCGTCAGAAAATATTGCTGCTGGCCAATTCGCCCCATCCAGACATTACCGCCATCCGCCAAGCCCTGAGCGACAATAAGAACTACGAGGTAACTACGGCCTTCGCGGATAAAAGCAACTTCAATCTGGCAGAATATGATTTGGTCATTTTACATCAGTTGCCTTCTAAAACCAACGATATTTCCGGCGTGCTCAACACGCTGAACAATCAGCAAATCGCGCATTTTTTTATTGTAGGCACACAAACGAATTTGTCCCGACTCAGCCAACTGCAGCCCCTGGTCAGCATCCGCTCCGGTGGCGAAAGCACCAATGAAGTGCAAGCTCAGGTCGCGGCTGATTTTGGTTATTTCAAGCTGAGTGACAACCTGGCGAAAGAAATTTCCCGCTTTGCCCCACTGACCGCACCTTTTGGCGAGTTTAGCCTTTCCGGGGAAGGCCAGGCCTTATTTTATCAGCGCATCGGCAAGGTAGATACCCGTTATCCGCTGCTGGTGATGGGCGAGCGCAGCGGCACCAAAATAGGTGTGCTTTGCGGCGAAGGTCTGTGGAAATGGCGCCTGTTCGATTACCTGCAACACCAAAACCACGATATTTTCAATGAACTGATTGATAAATCGGTGCAATACCTGAGTTTGAAAGAAGACAAGCGTCGCTTCCGGGTGAGCCTGGCTAAAAACATTTTCAATGAAAATGAAAATATCCAGTTGGATGCAGAACTGTACAATGAGAGCTTTGAACTGGTGAACGAACCGGATGTGTTGGTGGTGATCTCAGATTCGGATGGCAAGGACTACAATTTCACCTTCACCCGCAGCGGCAATGCCTATAACCTCAATGCAGGGATACTGCCGGTAGGCGATTACACTTTTCGGGCATCGGTCAATTACAATGGCCAGGAATTGAGCTACAACGGCCAATTTAGCGTGCAGCCCATCCAGTTGGAACTCTATGAAACTACCGCCGACCACAACCTGCTCCAATTACTCAGCGAGAAATACGGCGGGCAGATGGTTTACCCTGAAGCCGTCGCATCACTGGCCAGCCTATTGGAGGAAAAAGGCACGGTAAAGCCGGTAATCTACCAAACTTCCAAAACCCGGCCGCTCATCAACCTCAAGGGCTTGTTTTTCTTAATGCTCCTGCTGCTTTCCGGGGAATGGTTTTTGCGTCGGTATTTTGGGGCGTATTGAGGGAGGAGTCGATGCTTATCGGCGGGTTAGCTTCCAGGTTCTGACGTATTTGAAGATTATTAAATCATTAGATGAATGTAAGAATCCACCCTCAAATTCAACTTTCTGCCATTCTTGATAATTAGGTTCTGCAACAAAAATTTGATAAGTTCCAGTATCAGATAACACCTGGGTATTATGTTCATCCTTTTTAATGAAAATCTGATCTCCGTTTTTATTCCATTCAAAATTTTCTGTTAATGTTCCTCTTTGTT
The DNA here is from genome assembly GCA_937864265.1 of uncultured Saprospirales bacterium. Classification (GTDB taxonomy): domain Bacteria; phylum Bacteroidota; class Bacteroidia; order Chitinophagales; family Saprospiraceae; genus CALMIR01. The sequence continues at coordinate 52,760 of CALMIR010000125.1, forward strand.
GTTCTCCAAAACCTTGACTGCAAAAGAGCATATCAAAATCTGCTGATGAGGCTTTCCATAATGTATCATTTATAAATATATCCACATGCTCAGTGGTTTGCCAATTGCCCACTTGCAAAATATCGCTTTCTGTATGGCACGATGGTTCTTTTTTGCAAGAGATGAAGAGCAAAATCAGGAAAAAAAGAGTGAATATGTATAGCTTCATAATACCTTGTTTTTAATTGTTTTTCAAAATCACTTTTTCCAAAAATACTACATCTCTGCCAGTTGCAAGCTTTATTATATAAATACCCGTCGGTAAATTCCCTATATCCATAAGTAAGGTATTAATTCCAGGAACTACTTCTTCCGTCACTTTATGAACGGTATTTTGGAAAATATCAAAAGCTTCGACTGTCAGAACTGTACTTTCTTCTGCATATAAAACAATGTTCAGATTGCCACTTGAAGGGTTTGGATACACCTTTGAAACTCTTATAGTTTCTTCTTGAAAAAGGTTGTATTCTTTTATCGCTTGGTAGCCAAAAGAATTATAGTTTTTATAACTACTGTGAAAAAATGGCTCAGTATTTGTTGTAGAAAATTCTGACCCTAAATATTTCGCTTCATCTATATTTCTTGACCTATCATGGTTTTCTATTATAGGAGTTGGTGTAGGGCCACAACATGCGCCAAATCCTGGATCTCCAGGAACTAAAGCCATTTGGGTAACTAACATGTTATTACAAAAAATGTCTCTAACGCAAAGGACATGATCGTAGCATTCCTCAATCACAACTGCAGATCCAATCGGGTGCAATTCAAAATGTCGCTTTAAGCTACGGACTTTAGGACATCTCTTATGG
>CALMIR010000126.1 GCA_937864265.1 uncultured Saprospirales bacterium
ATTAATGCCCAGATTTGCCAAAGGTCTTGACTATGAAACTTTTTACACAACCCCGGACATTTGGTCTTGGCAAAGCCAAGACGGCACTTCGTTCATCCATAACTATACTGGAACACCGACTCCTACGGTTTTCTATCGGGTTGGTTGCTAGCCTCGCCGGGGGCGGCTCGGTTCTCTTCGTCAAATGTCCACTGGACATTTGGTCTTGGCAAAGCCAAGACGGCACTTCGTTCATCCTCCCTATACTGGAACACCGACTCCTACAACTGATGTATTGCCCATTGAGGAGGCTGGATTTTCCCAGAAAATCCAGTCCCGCTGCCCGCTATACAGCCAGTCTAAAACCTTTCAATAGCGGGTCGCGGGATCGTAATCCTAACTATACTGGAACACCGACTCCTACAAAATCGAATTACAATGGCAAAACAATTCAGAAATGTCGTAATCCTAACTATACTGGAACACCGACTCCTACAAACCAAAATAACACAACCATGTGTATCCATGCTGTCGTAATCCTAACTATACTGGAACACCGACTCCTACCCGGTGAAGGTGCCCGTATTGACTGTCATCGTGATCGTCGTAATCCTAACTATACTGGAACACCGACTCCTACACAAGCTGCGCCACTACCGCTGACTTCAGAGAAGCGTCGTAATCCTAACTATACTGGAACACCGACTCCTACCCTTTGCTGTAGATAATACAGCACGATTGGTCATGGTCGTAATCCTAACTATACTGGAACACCGACTCCTACTTACTCAAAATCATAAATACTTTGCATATGAAACTGTCGTAATCCTAACTATACTGGAACACCGACTCCTACATGCCGGGGACAGCATCGTCACCATCAACGGCGATAGTCGTAATCCTAACTATACTGGAACACCGACTCCTACCATCATCGCCATTGTGGCACTTACTTTGAACGCCTGTCGTAATCCTAACTATACTGGAACACCGACTCCTACAGGCACGGCGATTATAGCCCAGTTCCACTGGCTGCTGTCGTAATCCTAACTATACTGGAACACCGACTCCTACAAGGCTCTCTGGCTGCGCCAATGGCGTTGGTTGCGTCGTAATCCTAACTATACTGGAACACCGACTCCTACTGCCGGAAACGGTTGGCACATTGGCGGATTACTTGTCGTAATCCTAACTATACTGGAACACCGACTCCTACTGGCACGGCGCCGAAACTCAGCTTCAGCAGCACCAGTCGTAATCCTAACTATACTGGAACACCGACTCCTACCTTTGGCGCTCGTCGCCTTTTTATTCGTTTTTTTCAGTCGTAATCCTAACTATACTGGAACACCGACTCCTACAATGGTGGGAAATGACCTACACCTTGAACAAGAAGGTCGTAATCCTAACTATACTGGAACACCGACTCCTACAATGGCTGGAGGAATGGCTGAGCAGCAAAGGCATGCCGTCGTAATCCTAACTATACTGGAACACCGACTCCTACCCTATCCCCTTTCCAAACCCGTACTAGAATCTGAGGCACAAGATACAACAAATAATCAGAAAAACAACTTTGTCGGCGATTTTTCGGAAATTAATATTCAGTTAACAGACATTGCAAAATGAACTATGTCACAAATACCTGTCCAAAATAGTTAAATATTGTACAGCATTGCCTGCAAATAATTGATTGACTGATACATACGTTTTTTTGTCATGGATCAAACATATCGTTTTTTTATTAAACTATTAAAAAAGTCAAATATAACCTATTCTAAAATATATCAACTACTCTTTAATAATGTATTAAAAACAGATTATGTCTTTCAGTGTTGTAATTAGCTCGAAGCATTGAAGTCAAAAAGTGTAAAACTTTTTGGTTTTTTAAACTTTTTTGGTTTAAAAAAAGCTTTTTTCTTGTCCGGAAAGACATTTTTTGCAGTTTTTCATTGCGAGTGGCCTAACAAAAAGAAGCACTTTTTTAAAACATTAGGGTGCTTTTATCAGGGAATTGTCGGCGTGATTCAACATCACGCCGACAATTGCCACCTAGAAAAGTGGCTTATGGGAGCGTAAAACTGGAAGGAATTCCAATAATGCCTTCCAGCAATATTATGTCTTATTTTGTTTTTACTACTTTAAGCGTCTGCATAGCCTGGCCATTGATTTCCAGACTGATCCAATAGACCCCGGGGAGGTAGTTTTGTCCAAAGGCTGCCGTTCCAGACAAGGCTGTCAAGAACCTGGTTTCTACCTGCTGACCGAGGGCATTCATCACGTGAATAAGCGCCTGAGTATCGCCCTGGTTCAGTTGATACTTCAAGTAAAACTGCTGGGCAAAAGGATTGGGCGCTACCTCCAAGCCAAAGTTGGGCGTCGTATCCTCTACCTGGCTCGATGCATCATCCACGATCAAGATTTCATCTACACCAGCTTCCACCAGGTGACCGGAATCCGGCAAATCGCCCGTTTCAAATGTCAGTCTCATGGTATTGGTCAGCGCAATCAAGTCTTTCAAATGGATGTCGCTTTGAGGCCTCCAAATGCTGAGGGACTGGGTGTAAGTGCCGATTTCGACCTCTTGTGAGCCATTGCTGATTCGAGCGACCAAAGCATCGTTGGGCGTTCCCGTACCGCCATCGTTGTAAAACCAGTAGCGGAAACTCAAAATAGGGTCTTCGTAGCCGGATAAATCCATGACTGGAGAGCGCAGGGTAACCGTACCATTGTCCACATCGTCGTCGCTAAAAGTTGAGCCGATGTTTCCTGTTACGTAGCACTCCTCTCCCAAATCATTGGGTGCATCGAATTCTGGATTCACTTGCGCATTATTGCGGTAAGTACCATTGGGTTCTCCTCTTGTCCACAGGCCGGAAGAAGCGCCATCAGCTGCTGTTGTCCAATCAAAATCAAAAACAAAATCATCTTGGTAGCCTACTTGCAATTCCAGAATAACGGGGTCTGTGACACCGCCATTGATGAGGATTCCAGAAACCGACTCGTGCAAATAACCCCAAGCACCAGCCACTATTTCATAATTGCCTTCTGTGACCCCTGCAAAGTTGAAATTGCCATTCGCATCGGTAGTGGTCGTGTAGGTAAATTCGCCGATGGCCACCACCTGAGCGCCAGGCACAGCTTGCCCATCTGTATCGCGAATGGCCTGGCCAGAGAAAGAAAAGCTTCCCAATGGCGCCAATTCAACATCTTGTATGGTAAGCTCCCCGTTGGCAAGCATCACTTGATGAGTTTTGGTTTTGTAACCCGATTTGAAATAGGTCACGTTAAACGCACCGTCCAAAACCTGGCCTGTAGCGTATTTGCCTAAAGCGTCGGTCTCTCCCAGGTTGTCCTGATTGGAATCGATCAGCACTTCTACCCCATTGAGCAAAGCACCAGTCAGCGAGTCCACAACGGTACCTTCCAGCCAGCAGGCCCGCTTCAGTTCAATGCCACAAACAAATAAACCGTTGTTGATATCGGAAACTAATATGTTGCCAGAAGGCAAGAATGGATACAAGCCCCAGGCACCGCTAAAGCCCCCATCGCCGCCTAAAAAAGTATCGTAGTTGGCCACCTCTATCAGGTTGCTTGGGCGGGAAGCGTCCACTACCCTACCCCCGTCGGTATAGTAAGAAATGAGCAGCCAGTTGTCCCACACGTGCACATTGTGAGGAATTACGTCATTTCCCAAGGTGGTTATTGGGCGGTATTGATCGAGCTCGATGATATCGCTCAAGTTGGTAATGTCGTAAGCAGCTACAGGAGCATTGGCCCTTTCATCGGTGGTAAAAGCCACCGTTTCTTCTTCGTTCACCCACACGTTGTGTGTGAAGGCAAAAGGAGTGCCGTGGCTGCCGAGCAGTTGGATGTTGTTTTTATTGGTAACATCATATACGGCCATCCTGCCGATGTAAATCTCGGAGGCAAACATTTTGTTGCTCACGGTATAAACATCGTGGGAATAAATATTAGGCCCGGGTGCTACAAACTCTGGCTCCCCAGTAGAAGTATCTACATTCAGAATCAGCATACCGCCGTTGTTGAGGTTGCAACCAGCGAGGTAACAGTAGCCGAATTCATCAATGTATAAATTGTGGCAAGTGTTTAGTGTGCCCAACCCCGGAAGGCTAGGCGTCCAGTGGTAAAAAGGCGCTGAAGCGGGTAGGTTCGATAAATCGATAACCGTAACACCTTCTGTTGTGCCACTTTGGTCTGTGGTTACATAGGCGAAGTTGCCCCAGGTTTTGATGTCCCTCCAAATCGAGTTTTGACCAGGGATAAATACCACCTCTTGTGCATTATTCGGATCGGCCAGGCTAACGATAGATACGCCATTATTTAAACCTACCAATGCATATTCCGTTCCGTCGGGTGCAGCCCAACCCCATATATCATTCAAATCGACATTATAGTTGATTTGCGACAAAAGGGTCATATTCAACTGTGCTTTTATACCAGAGCTGATGGTTATATAAGCCAGTAGTAAGATTAATGTATTTTTTTTCATGACTCAATAATAAATTTGACAAATGAGGAATTGCCTGAAATTTTGGCGCACAAATATATGTTTTTTCCAGGCACTTATCGGGTTTAACGGATGCTCACTACCGCAATTGTTAACCTGCTGACACAGATAAGCCGATTTGCTTCGTCTTTTATCTCAATGTTCCAGACGTGTATCTTACGGCCAATCCGCAGTGGAGTGGCTTTTCCAAAGACATAGCCTTCTTTGACCGACCTGAGGTGGTTGGCGTTGATTTCAACTCCTACTACTGTTTGCGTCTGCAAATCATCTAAACATAGCGTAGAAGCAATGCTCCCCAGCGATTCGGCCAAAGCGACGGAAGCCCCCCCGTGCAGCAAGCGCATGGGCTGCACGGTACGGTGATCCACTGGCATTTTCATGACGATAAAATCGTCGCCTATTTCAACCAATTCCATACCCAGTGTTTCCAATAGGGTATTTTGCCCCATTTGTCGCAGTCCTTCCAATGTGAATGCTTGTTTCCAAATCATGATTATCGAAATTTATCAAAGAACCATTTGTTTTACGATTTCAGCGCAAATGTCGCAAAACTTTAGTTGTTTTAAGCTTTCTAAAAGAGGTCAAACTCAGGCCAACAGTATTTATGAGGAATTTAGTCTTGTTCTGTCTTATAACCGGGTGTTTTTATTGCAAAAGAGCAGAAGTTGCCCAGGAGCAGCTCGATTTTCGGCTCATTGAAGCCGCTGCCCTGAATTTGCCAGAAGTCCTGGACTCATGTCTGCTAGCAGGTGCCAATCCCAATGCCAGAGATATGGAAGGCACGCCAGCCCTCATTTTTGCAGTCAATTCCGGGAATCCTTATTCCGTTGAACAATTGTTGAAAAAAGGCGCCCAGGCCAATGCTTCGCGCTGGTCCTATTACGGCAGCACCGCACTCATGGAAAGCAGCGTCAACAACGATACGACCATTGCCCGAATGCTAATTAAGGCCGGTGCTAACGTCCATCAAAAGGACTCCTTGGGCGATACCGCGATGAATTGGGCTAGCTACTATGGCCATCAGGCTTTTGTCGGTTTGCTTTTGGAAGAAGAGGCCAGTTGGCAAGAAAACAGCGCTTTTGGAAATGCTTTGGATATTGCCGCCAAGCAATGGCATTATGCGTTGATGGATTATTTCATCGAAAAAGGGGCTGGCGAACGCCGGACGGAACAGGAAAAAGCCCTGATTTTAGCTGTTAAAAATCAGGATTTAGCTGCTGTCAAAAAATACCTGAACCAGGGCCAAAGCCCCGACCTAAAAGATGAATTGGGCACTCCAGTGTTGACGAGTGCCGCAGCTAAGGGATACGCAGCAATAGTCAGCTACCTGCTCGAATCGGGTGCTGATCCCAATGCGTTTAATCGGGCAGGTCAAACGGCGCTGGCCGCCGCCGCCCGATTTGGCCAAATCGCTGCTGTAGAAAACCTATTAGCATACCGTGCTAATCCCAATGCCTGTGGCGCTCAATATGGCTTAACGCCTTTGATGGGCGCAGCTATAGGCGGACACGTAGAAGTGGGGCGCCTGCTGATTGAAAAAGGCGCATCGGTAGATGCTCAGGAGACTGTTGATGGCTTTTCAGCGCTCATGTTTGCCACAGCGTTTGGGTATGCTGATTTTGTCTATTTGCTGATAGAGCATCAAGCCAATCCCTATTTGAAAGGGACTGCCGGAAATAGCTTGTTTGAACTGATTCATTTTGCACAAAACGATACCATCAAGCGGCTAATAGAGGCTTATGTGATGAATCGGCAGGAGTGAGAGGTTTCAGGCTGGGCTTAAGCTAGGTGAGGTTTCTGGTTTTTTACCCGGCTGATCCCGCGTTTTTCGCGGGATCAGCCGGGCAAGCGGCTCAGACGGGTGGTTTCTAGTTGAGTTGAGGTGGCCCACTAATTTCAGATACCGTATATGAAGATCATCCGAATATTCGAGCATCAAACCCTTAAAGTAGGTGATGTTAGAGATGGGGTCGCTTTTACAGAGCTTGACTTCCAAGGGCTGGCCGCTTTGGCTGAAAAAAACGAGGAGAAGTACTTCAAAGTCGTAAACCAAGGCATTCGTTTTTCGCAATACGTGGGCATCGTACAAGTAGGTGCATTGAGCATCGAGATATTGCCCAAAACAGACGCGCGATTGCTGGATGAAACAGGAACTGGACAAAGCATTTTATTGGATATGCTTCAGTATAGCCATTTTCAAAAGCTGGAAAGTTTCCAAATTGCTGCCGTTAGACCTTATCGCCATGCATTGTTGCATTATTATATGGCATTATTTTTGGAAGCAACCCGTCTGATTTGGCGGGAAGGTCTTTTGAAAAGCTATACAGCGGTTAGAGAAAACAGCACAACGCTAAAAGGCCAAATTAAACTACATCAGCAACTGACGCTGAATGCTTTGCATGAGGAACGCTTGTACATCCAATACCAAAAACACAGCTTTGATCACCCTTTCAACGCCATTTTGTACCGCACTTTACAGGTATTGAAGCATTTCCCACTTCCTCCTGCTTTGTCGGTACAGTTGAATCAACTGCTCCAGGCATTTCCGCAATTGAAGGCAAGGGATTCCCTGGTGATAGACTGGGATCGAATCCATTTCGACAGAAGCAGTCTCCGATACCGGGCCGCTTTGGAACTGGCTCGACCTATCCTTGAAAATTACCACCCCGATATTCGGCACGGGGAGCAATCCATGTTGGCTATTTTATTCGATATGAATCAATTGTTTGAGGAATACCTATTTCAACGACTAAAGGCGCTTTCAGGCGATTACTTGAGGGTTTTCCAACATCAGCGGCGTCCTTTTTGGCGCAAGAGTTATCTGCAACCCGATATATTGCTGGAGATGGGAGGAAGGCGTTTTGTGTTGGATGCCAAATGGAAAATGCTGACAAACCCACAGCCAACGATGAGTGACTTACGTCAAATGTACATTTACAGCCGTTTTTACCACGCTGAAAACGCCGTATTGCTCTATCCTAAATCAGGTAACACAACCGATACAATGCCAATTTATTACGCTGAAACAGCTCAAGGCGAAAAAGATGCCTATACTTGCCAATTGTGCTTTTTGCCCATTTTGAAAGACAACAGGCTCAACCAAGACATTGCTATCGATTTGATCCGCGCCATCAGCCCTGATCCGGCATCAGTTCCGCCGGCATTTTGAAGAGCTGTTGATAGATACCCGAAGAATCGCTTAAAAAGTAGCTGTCTTTGTTGTAATTGGATCGAAGGATGAAGGGTTCTGTGCGGGCTGTATCAATAAAAACTTGTATTTGAAAAGCTTCAGGGCTGTTTTTGCCTTCCAGTACCAATGTCTGGGTAGGGTATTCTCGTGCTTTCAGTTCATCAAAATCATCTGCAAAAACGGTTCCGTTAAAATTTCTAAAGGCGCTGAGGTAGTTTTCCACTTTCATCGAATCCAGTTGAGTGGTTCCTGCCAATGTCCAGCCCGTTGCCGATTTTTCAAAGCGCCAAGTCGTATCCGGCCATTCATATCGGAAGGCGTTAATTTCTATTTCCGGGCTTAAATTCAACAAGGTTTTATCGCGATAGCTATCAAAACCCTGCCCTAATGACATGGCTTGAAAGCCATCCACTGCATACACTTCATCGGCTCCATTCAAGCGAATATAGAGCGTAGCCGTTCGCATCTGTTGATTAAAACTCATCTTCCCGACATAGAAATCTTCGCTGAGTTTGCCTTTTTCATATACCATGATGTGATGTGCAGTCCCCTCTTCTACTTCATAAGAAGGCCATTTATCGGGCGTTTTAGCCACTATTTGCTTGGTTTTGATCAAAGATAAAGCGCTTAGCAGTTGTTCCACTTGTTTGGGATAGGCTTTGATGGTCAGCGATTCATTGGTTGCCATCCAATTGCCGTTTTCTGGCTGTAAAGTAAATGCCAACTCCGGGCCTTTGGGGTCTATACTAATGGCAGTGACCTGAAGTGAATCAACGGCAATTAATTCTGAATTGAAGCTTTTTTCTTTTTTGCCACTAAAAAGCCGGATCAGGCCATAGACGCCTAATAAAATAACCAGTGCAATCAAGAGTAATTTATTGTTCATAAGCCTTTTAAGTTTCTGGTCTCAGGTTGCTGGTTTTCCTGCCCCCGCCTTCTCCCGCGTTTTTCGAGGGATCATTCGGCAAGCGGCTCAGACGGGTGGTTTTTTTCTCGGTTGAGTACAGCGAAGACGGGCAGGCTAGGCCAACTAGAAACTTGAAACCAGAAACTAGAAACCCAGAACTACCCCTTGCTCGGCGCTCCTTTCATACCCATCGTTCTACCATCCGCTTGGTTTTCAGACTTTTCTGCCGCTGATAACGCAAAAAACCGACCAGAAGTACCAGCGCTATTGGCAATCCAAAGTTCAAATACTTCAAAAAGCTTCGTTTGCCTGTTGCTTCGTCGCTCAAGTATTCCTGGTCAATGGGGCGAGTTGCAACGCCTTTGGTGCGCAACTCAATCAATCCTGTATCGTCGGAAAGCCAATCAATACTGTTGACCATTAAATTGACGTTGTCCTCGGCTTGGCGGCCCTGTTGCCCGGACACTGGAAAGTCGCCATCGCCTATGACAACCATCCTGGATGGCGTATTGCCCACTAAATTGCCTTCTAAGATTCCGCCAACGCTGAGCGAACTCATGGGAAAGTCGGCGTCGAACCACTGTTTTTGAATGTCAAAAAACACCGGAAGGTTGACCACGCCGCTCTGAGCAGAAGACTGGGCAATAGGGGTAAAAGAGACCCCTGCTTTGCCCAAAAATTGCAAAGGACTGGCGAAACTCAGCACCACTTGCTCTAGTCCCTTATTAATGGGATGTTCTGGAAAGTCAGTGATCAAAGGCAAATAAGGGAAAGAAACCGGGGTGTTGAAAGTTAAAAAACCCTGCCTTTGTTGAACGGTGACAGCGCCACACTGCGCATCTATTAAAAAGCTATTTTCTATCTGTAGCCCCTTATCTGCCAACCAGCTTTCCAGTCCTGTATTGATGGCTGCCCCCTGTGCCGTTTGCAGGTCGCCAACCACTGCATTATAAGCGATAAAAACATTTCCACCCCGGCTCAGATAATCGTCCAATTTGCTGAGGTGATGTGGCGGAAAAGTATCCGAAGGAGCAACGATGGCGATGGTTTTGAAGCGATCAGGAATGCTTGCCTCCTGTTCTAAGTCCAAATTTTCTACACTGTATAAAATACTCATGGCCATCACGGCTTGCGCCAAATCGCCTTGTGTGGGCTCTCCATGGCCTTGTACCAAACCAATACTCGGTTTGTCTTTGACCGCCAATTTTTTTATCCCGGTGGAAAGTTCATACTCCATTGGTGCGCCGGGTTGTATGAAAGGGATCACATCGCTTTGCTCTCCCATCTGAATAATGGCACCCAGGAAAGCTTGCTGTTGCTTTACCTGGTCTTTGTCGCGCACATTGATCATCACGGGCTGTATGCCAGCTTGGGCGGCTTCTTGTTGCGCTTCATCCGTTTTGGGATCTATAAATTCGTAATCGACCATACCTTTGGAGATATTGGCGTACTCTACCAGCAGGTCTTGAAAATCGGTCCGAGCTTTTTCGATTTCAGGAGGTACATCTTTTGAAAAAAAGGCTCGAATAGTAATCGGATCTTCCAAGTCGCGCAATATATCTTTGGTTGCACCGCTGAGGGTAAAGCGCCGATCTTCGGTCAGGTCAAGGCGAAAAAAAAGCTGCTGTGCGATTAAATTGAGCAGTAACAACACAGCGACCAAGAGTAAAGCCGTTATCCAATGGTTCTTTTTCATGAGTCGGGAATTTAACTTCTTTTGGCAATGACCGTTTCAGAAAGTCCTAAACCGAGTAATACAATAGATGCGAAATAGAGCAAATCTTTGGAGTCGAGTACCCCGCGTTGGATGGAGTCGAAATGGGCGCGCAGGCTCAATCCTTCAAAAAAGGAACTCAAAAAGCCGCGGCTATTGGAAGCCATGATTCCGAATAATAAGTGAAAGAACACCCCGATCAAAATAGCCAGCAAAAAGGCTACAATCTGATTGTTGGTGATGCTGCTGGCAAAGATGCCGATACTGATGTAGGCAGCACTCATGAACAACAGCCCTAAATAGCCGCACCAGGTAGCACCGTGATCCATATCTCCGAGCTGGGCAACGGTAATATAATACGGCAAGGTGAAGGCCAATGCGATGCAAACCATAAAAAAGCAGGCCAAAAATTTTCCGACGATCAGTTGTCGGTTGCTGATGTTTTTGGTCAACAGCATTTCAATCGTTCCTGTTTTCTTCTCTTCTGCGATTTGGCGCATGGTCAGCGCCGGAATGAAGAAAAACAAAGTCCAATAAGCGATGCTAAAAAATACCAACAAATCGGCTTCCTTGCGGAAAAAAACATCTCCGCCCCCAATCAACTCTAAGGGATCCCAAGTAAACAAACCGCTCAGTCCCAAAAAAGCAATTAGAATGACATAGGCTATGAGCGAATCAAAAAACGAGCCTAATTCTTTTTTAGCAATTATCCAGATTGGATTCATGTTCTTATTTTTTGAATACAACTCAAAACTTCACAGGTTGATGGAGCGGGCCAAAATGCCATCCGCCTTTCAATTCAAAGTCAAATCCCTGAAAATATCTTCCAGTTTGGTTTCAAAGGGGATCATTTCTGCTAAAGTCCAGCCCTGACGCACGCAAAGGTCAAAGATGGCTTTATTGGACGTTTGGTCGGCATTGCTTTGCACTTCAAAACGCTTACTTTCAGCATCCTCTATTTCAGCAAAAGACACCGTCGTCAATGCCTGTATTTGATGGAGCATGTTTAGCGCATCGGCTTCACCTTCCAATCGCACTTGGAGCACCTGTTTGCCTTGAGCTTGCTTGCGCAGCATATCGGCAGTGCCGTCGGCTACGATCTTACCCTTGTTGATGATTAATATGCGGTCGCAGGTTGCTTCTACTTCCGGTAAGATGTGGGTGCTGAGAATAACCGTTTTTTCTTGACCCAATTTCCGAATCAAAGCCCTTATCTCTACAATTTGGTTGGGATCCAACCCAGTAGTCGGTTCGTCTAAAATGAGAATGTCGGGGTCGTGTATCATGGCTTGAGCCAAGCCTACCCTTTGTCGGTATCCTTTCGACAATTCCTGGATGCGTTTGTGCTTTTCGGCATCCAAGCCGCAAACCCGGACCATCTCGACGACCCTTTCTGCGATGCGATTGTTGGGAACGCCCTGCAAGGCTGCACTGAATTGGAGGAAGTCAATAACCGGCATTTCTGTATAAAGTGGATTGTGCTCTGGTAGGTAGCCGATGTGTTTTTTCATGGCTCCCCCTTTTATCGAACGGCCATTGATGAGTATATCGCCTTCGTCCATTTCGACATAGCTGGTAATCATTTTCATGGTAGTTGTTTTACCAGCTCCGTTGGGCCCTAGGAAACCCAAAATTTCTCCCGTTTTTACTTCAAAATTGATGCTGTCAACGGCCCTTTGCGGGCCATATTTTTTGCTAAGCTGCTGTATTTTGATGTCCATAAATCGGGTTATTGCGCAGTGTTATTGCTAAAGGTAGGTGCAAATTTATAAAAAAATGCCTTTCAAACTGGCAATTCTTATAAATTTGCCGCATCGAATCGTTTAAAAACACAGCTGATGAAATCGATTTTACTGCCTTTTTTTCTGTTGTTTAGCCTTATGTTTTCCTGCCAATCCCCTTCCGGTAATGTGGAAGCCGCTTTTGATATTTCTGCGTACCAGAGCGAAGCCGTGGCGGGAAGCGAAATGACCCGTTTACAGAAAATGGATGCTAACGGTGTACTGAGTGAAGATGGGTTCATCGAGAATGGCGTACCACATGGCGCCTGGATAACCTACCATCAAGGCGGCGTTTTTCCAGCTAAAATCACCCATTATGCTCAGGGCAAATTCAACGGTGCTTATTTTGAATTCACCCAACATGGGCAGCTCACCGTTCGAGCCAACTACAAAGACAATCAGTTTGATGGCTATTGGGCCAAGTATTCGTTTGGCCGCCCTATTTTGGAAGCCAACTATAAAAATGGCCAATTGGATGGGGTATATAAAGAATACGATACGAGTACGGGCACCATCCAAAAAGAAATGAACTATAAGGCCGGCCAACTGCACGGCAATTACCGCTTTTACAACGCCGAAGGTTCTGTAATTGCTGAGTATGAATACGAAAATGGAGAGCAAGTGAGTGGCGGCATTGTCAATCTGCCTGCTGATACTTCAGCTACACAGTAATCAGGCATGAGGTACGAACGAAAATATGCGCTGGATGCTATTCCTGAGCCTTTGATTAAGGCCCAACTTTTGCAGCATCCGGCAGGTTTTCGACCGCTTTTTCCGGCTCGGCAAATACACAATATCTACTTTGATACCCCAGAATGGACGGCCTTTCGAGATAATGAAGACGGCAATCCAGAAAGGGTTAAATTCCGTTTGCGCTGGTATGGCGAGCAGCGCCAGGCAATAAATCATCCTATCCTGGAGGCTAAATCTAAAAACGGTGAATTGGGTAAAAAGCAACATTTTAGCCTCTCTAAATCTTTTTATTTGGCTGAGGATTTGAACGGATTACTCCAGGAAGTGCAAATGCTTACCCGGGAAAATGGCTTTTTTCATCCTGTTTTATACAATACCTACCTGCGCAGCTATTGGGCAACCCCAAACCAAGCTTTTCGAGTCACCATCGACTCTGGCCTGGCTTATGCACCTGTCTTTTCTTCACAACTGCTTTATACCCAACAACAGGTGATGGAAATCAAATACCGGGCTGACCAGGCTGATGAGGCAGCCGCCATTTTCCAATACTTCCCTTTTCGCCAAACGAAAATGTCGAAATATGCACTGGGGGTGCAGCTGTTATGGCACTGATAGTGCCGACTCCATCAAAACGGAACATTCTCAACGATTTCCAAGCCATAACCAATCAGGCCAACGCGCTTTTTAGGGGCATTGGTCAACAAACGGAGCTTGGTTAAGCCCAGGTCTTTTAAAATTTGGGCCCCTACGCCAAAATCGCGCTGCGACATGTCCGATTTGACGTCAATATTTGGTTCTCCGCTTTCTTGTCTTTTCTTCAATTCTTCCAGTTGGAATAAGATGTGGTCTGCATTTTCGCGATGGCGCATGTACAACAACACGCCCTTACCCTCTTTGCCGATAATGTTAATAGATCGCTGGAGCCGCTCAAAGTGATCGTCAAACAAACTGCCCAAAATTTCACCAGCTTCGGTGGAAGAATAAACGCGTACTAAAACCGGTTCGTCCGGCAGCCAATTGCCTTTTTTGATGGCCAAGTGAATATCGTTGGTGGTCAACTGGCGGAAAGCGATAAGTTCGCATGGGCCATAAGGGGTTTGGATGTTGAAAGAATTTTCCCGCTTGATGATCCGCTCCGTCCGCAAGCGATACGCTACCAGATCCTTGATAGATATAATTTTCAAGTTAAACCGCTCCGCTATCTGAACCAGTTGGGGCAGCCGAGCCATGGTGCCATCTTCATTTAATATTTCAACCAAAACACCTGCTGGATAAAAGCCCGCCAAACGCGCCAGGTCGATGGCCGCTTCTGTATGGCCTGTTCGACGCAAAACTCCCCCCGTTTTAGCGCGCAAAGGAAAAATATGCCCTGGTCGGGCAAAATCGCTCGCTTTGGTATCTGGATCAATCATGGCTTTGATGCCCGTAGCTCGGTCGTAAGCAGATATTCCCGTGGTGCATCCCCGGCCAATCAAATCAATCGAAACCGTGAAAGCGGTCTCATGTAGCGCCGTATTGGACGCCACCATCATGTTTAACTCCAGTTCATCGGCTCTTTTTTCATCAATGGGCGTACAAATTAGACCCCGGCCGTGGGTGGCCATGAAATTGATGATTTCCGGGGTAATGCATTCTGCAGCACATATAAAATCGCCCTCATTCTCCCGGTCTTCGTCATCCACTACGATCAGCACCTTTCCCGCCCGTATATCAGCGATGGCTTCTTCAATCGTATTCAGCTCTATTTCAAGTCCGTTTAGGTGGTTCCCAGACATTGTTTTTTATTCCTTTAATGAAATTAATAAAACCATTCAACAGGGCTAGATTCATCAGCAACAAGTAACGAATACCCCTTAGCGGCAAAACATGAATGTTGATCAAACGCAGCAAATAATCCAGCAGTGGCACGGCGAAAAGCACAAAAGCAACTGCTAAAAACGCAACTTCATAAATCAGCAAATGGTTCAACGCGAGGGCAAAACTACTCAGTAAGAGGATAATAAAAAAGAAAGGCCCCAGCCAGCGCAGTACTTTATGGGAAAAAAAAGCGAAAGCAAGTGGCTGGATGGGTGGCCACCACAAATGGCGAAAGGACAGTAAGTTTTGGAAATTACCAGCAGATATCCGGGCTTTCCGGCGGTATTCTTCCCTGATTTCGTGTGAAACGGCTTCGTAGCAAATGGCGTCTAACTCGTTGATGGCTAAACCGCCCTGCTCGAAAACCTTCATGGTGATGAAAAAGTCATCGACCAAAAATTTAGCCGGAACAGGCGTAAATCGGCTGGCTCGAACCGCATAACAGCCTCCAAAAGGGCCAATCATTTTGCCCCAAACCAGACTTTCCCAATGCTTGAGGCGCACTTCTGATGAGATGTATTGATTTTCTGCCTTGGAAATGCCCGCTTCTTGCATGCCATAATGCACCATGTGGGCATCAACGATGTCAATAGCCGGATTTTTAAAATGCTGTGCCAGTGATCGAACTACACCCTCACTTAACAACACATTGGCATCCGTTACTACGAGAACCGTATGCTCAATAGCAGGATGATTTTTCGTAGCTTGTAAAAAGAGCTGGTTGATTATGCCTGGTTTGCCCGTGCGGCTGTTAAAAGGAATGAAATGAACCTGTTGAGGGTATTGCTGTGCATAAGCTTCGAGTATTGGGTTGGTTTGATCCGTAGAACAATCAGAACCAATAAATATGCTTACTTTTTGGGCGGGATAATGCTGTGCTAATAAGCTATCCATTTTTTGTCGAATAACTTTTTCCTCATTGAAAACAGCCATTAAAACAATCACATCGGGCCAATTCTCATCCGTGGCTTTGAAAATTATTTGATTGGGTAATTTCCCCTTAGCCCATAAGCGCATCAACAAGGGATACAAAAAGTAAGTATGGAAAAGCCCCAAAAAGCTGAACCAGAAAAATACTTGTAGTAAAAATAACATATTACAGGGCTTCCACCGTCAATGAAGCATAGGCTTTCAGTAAATGACGGGCTATTTCAAGGCTATCGTAGTGGTGCACTGCAAATTCCTGGCCTTTTCGGCCAATATGCTCCAAGCGTCGCCAATTTTTCAAACATCGATCAATGCTTGTCTTAAATTCAGCCGGTTCATTGGCTATGATGACCTCTTCGCCATTTCGGGCATCAATGCCTTCTAATCCGACCGCAGTGGTCACCACTACCCTACCCAACATCATGCCTTCCACTATTTTAGCACGCATGCCACTGCCCGACAACAATGGTACTACCATAATGCTGTGATTGTTGATAAAATCAGCTGCATTGGGTACTTCGCCGTGTACCGTTACATGCTTGCGGCGCAAACGCTGCAGCCATTCTGGCGTATTCCTACCAGCTATATGAAATTGCAGATCGGGGTGCTTGCGCTGTAAGTCTGGCCACACCTTTTCCAAAAACCAGATTAAACCTTCCTGATTTGGCATCCAATCGAGCGACCCGATGAAACCAATACTGGGTTTTCGTTGGTAGCTGCTGTAATCAGTCAGGTATTCATCGCTATCGAGGCCAATGGGCACCACCACACTTTCGTTGCGATAGCCCATTTTTTTAAATATGCGCTCATCTCTTTCTGTGATGGCTATCAGCAGGTCGTATTGCTGCAATTGTTGTTGTTCAAATTGACGCAGCTTTTCAGTGAGGTGCTGCAAATACCATTTTTTGGGCCAAAATCGCGTATTATCGGCAATGCGTTTCCAAATCTCATGCTCCACATTGTGGGCGCGCATGGCAATTATGGCATCCGAATGTTGCCGTATGATGGGGATATAGGGCGCTAAATACAGGGTTTCCAACTGCACAACATCGTACGACTGCTGCTGCAACATCCGCTTTAGCCGTGCAGCAAAAGACGGCGACCAAAAGCGAGATATATGGTAAGAATCTTTGGAAAACAAATTGAGAAAAGCTTCGGAAAATTTCAGGCTATTGTCCACTTCTACGGCAGCAATTTCCTGATAATGATCGGCTTCACTGGGAAGTTCTTGCAGGTGAAAATAGTGTTTTTTGGTGTTCATGGCCAGCAGACTCATCTGACAGCCCAACTGATGGAGCGACTTGCCCAAGCTGGTTACAGCTATTGATTCGCCGTCTTTCAGTGGATAAGGGAATTTTTTGCAGAGTTGAAGTATTTTCATGCAGCTATTGCTATTTGAAGGGTTTTCCGTAAGTGTTTGCCGCGATGCTACCGTTTCAAGGGGTATGCAAAACAAATGGGTAACCAACTCCGCGGAGCGATTACCCAATACTATAAACTATCATTTTTGTAGAATATTGTTCGATGTATCTATATCAACCATCCCTCTTTCAGGGTCGATTTTGATCGAATCAATATTTTCTACTGGGCTATCCAGGGTAAATTCGTAGCTCGGGTGGGTCCAATGCCAGTCTTCCAGCAATTGAACCCCTGAATTGGGCTTTTTTTCAAACTTGTGTCCCCTCATGATAGCCAGGGGAATATTATAATATTGGGTCTTACCATTTTTAAAAACAACCTGTACATCCAAAGGCATGGGCATTACTCCGAGTTTTTCCAGTGTAATTAGCGTTTTATTCGGCTGCCCCTCTACTGGCGTGGCACTACCCACCGCATAATCAATGGTATGGGTGGTATTCACCCAGTATTCTTTGTACCAGTCCAGTTCCAACCCGGATTCTTTCTCCATCACGCGGATAAAGTCGTTGGGGTTGGGGTGCTTGAATTTCCAGGTATGAAAATAGCGCAACATTCCTTTTGCAAAGGCATCATCGCCAATTATGTATTTCAACTGACTTAAAAAGATGTCTCCTTTGACGTAAGCACCTACACCATAAGCCGCATTGGTTAGGAAATGATCGGCGTGGATAGAGAGTGGTTCCTCAAATCCGCTTTTCGTGAAATTGACAAAACCATCGTAAGTATCCAAGTGAGGATTTTTGACTTTTATGCCTGGAATAAGACCCTCTCCCCTCAAATGGTTCATCACTTCATCGCTCAACCAACTCGTAAACCCTTCATCCATCCAGGCATACAAGCTTTCGTTGGTACCCAAAATCATTTGGTACCAACTGTGGATCAGCTCGTGTACCGATACCCCCACCAAACTGCTCAAGCTCCTATTGCCCGTAATCAAAGTAGCCATTGGATACTCCATGCCGCCATCGCCGCCTTGAATGAAGGAATATTGCTCGTAAGGGTATTGACCTGCATTTTTATTGATGTATTCGAATGCTTCGTCCATCACTTCCGGCAAGGTTTCCCAGGCATCTTTGTTATTCTCTGTTTCGATGTAAAAGAAGTGCATGGTCATGCCATCTTTGCGTTTCATTGTAGTGTGGGTGTATTCCGTATCAGCCGCCCAAACAAAATCGTGTACATTGGGTGCTATAAAATGCCAGGTCAGTTTGTTGCCCTTGGCTTTTACATTTGACACTGGGGCATAGCCATGGCCTATCTCATTCGGATTCTGCAAATAACCCGATCCGCCGATGGTATAATCCTTATCTATGTTGATCTTGACATCAAAATCACCCCAAACGCCATAGAACTCGCGTCCGACATAAGGATTAGCGTGCCAGCCCTGATAATCGTATTCGCATAGCTTTGGATACCACTGCGACATGGAATAATCCACTCCCTCTGCATTGTCCCTGCCAGAACGGCGAATTTGTACAGGCACTTGCGATTCAAACTCCATTTCAAAAAGTGTCTCGGTTTGGGGCAATATGGGTTCATTGAGGGCTACTTCCAATATAGTGCCAACTACCTCAAATTTTACGTTTTTGCCATTTTGTTTCAGGGATTTGATGGCGTGCCAGCCCATTTCCTCTGGTTTAAGTGCAGCAATCCGACTAGCAACGCGGGGGTCAGCATCACGAATGGTTCGAGAACGCATGTCCATCACACTTTTGGGTTGGAAGGCATTAAAGTACAGGTGGTAAAAGACCTTTTCCAGGGTGTCGGGTGAATTATTGGTGTAGGTCAGTTTTTGACTGCCTTCGAATTGGTGTTTTTTTACATCAAAATCAATGGCCATATCGTATTTGACGGCTTGCTGCCATCTATCGGCCTGTGCATAAGAAATAATAGAAAACAACATGAAGGCGATGCCTGAAAACAGTCGAGTCATTGGATGGTATTTTGTGTTTCTCAATGTATTATGCTTCCTCGTTTGATTCAAAATGTATCGGGCGGAACAATTTTCCCCAATCTTTCCATTGATAACGATAAGATGCTACTAGGATGAAAAGTGCTCCTGACAAAAGGGAAAAAAGTGCCATCAAGCCAACTTCCAGTTCCTGTATGCGAAAAATAGTATTGGTTTGCAGAACCGATCCTGAAAAAGTAACGAATGTTGCGCCATAAAAATTGGTAGCCGCATGCAGCCCTAAGGCAAGCTCCGTTCCTTCATCCATCAAAGTACACAAACCCATGATCAAACCGAACCCAATGTAATAGGTCATCATCATGCCCACCCCAAATTGATCCACCTCCGGATTGGCAAAGTGCAACAGGCCAAAAGCCGAAGAGGTCAACACCAGAGGTATCCATCTTGTTTTTGTCCACCATCCGATGCCCTGCATCAAGTAGCCCCTGAAAATGGCTTCTTCAAAACTTGTTTGCAAGGGTAAAAAAAACAGCGCCACGACCAGAAGTGGCAAAAAGCTTTTCCATTCCAATTGGAAAATATAGTTATCGGGGTCGTACCAATAGGCCACTGCTTCAAAAAGAAAGCTCAACAGCAGCCAAAAACCAAAAGCGAAAAAAACACGCCCCCAGTCCAGTCCAGGTCGGCCAGTAAGCACATCTGTCAGACGTTTATTATGTAGCCATTTCAAGCCCAAAGCGAGCATCAACAATCCGCCGGCAAATGCCAAAATCATAAGCAAAAGTGCCAGACTACTGTCAATACCAAGCACAGAGAAATTGAAATTTTCCTGAAATTCCTGCATTTCGGTCGAACTAAGGCCATCTTTAGCCATGTAAGCGCCAATTACTATTACCATCGGTATTTGGCCGACAAACACCCCTACCACTACCAGCAGCAAGGTAAGCAAATACTTGATCAAGCGATTATCGCCTTTTGTGGCTGACTGAAAAAACATGCAAGCTGGCTTTTACCATTTAGAATCAGCCAGCATTTGACTGGCCATTTCATAATAAACACTCCAATCGTTGGGATGGCCCTCCTTTTCCCGAAAACCGCCTATTTCATCGATCAAGAAATCAGTTGGAATAACCATGGGATTGATGGAATAGTCGAAAACCCGCGCTGGATAGATTTGCTGGCTGGGATCAGAAGTTAAGAATTCGATGAATAGCACCGCATTATTCCTATCGGCATGGTTGGGGACCGAAATAGTAGAAAAATAGGGCATTACGGTCTGATCTTTTTGTTGTATCAGAACGATCCCTGTTTTTTCAGCCATTTGCAGTTCGGCATGCGTGGCCGGGTTTTTCAATTGGGCATAGTCGCTTACGGATATAAGCGCTATATCCGCTTCTCCTTTGGCGATTTCCATCAAACGTTCCTGGCCGTTTTTAGCAGGGGTATTCAATTTGTTTTTGGCAATGGTATTCACCCAATCTCGGGCGGACTTTTCGCCCTGTTCGGCTATCAGTTGAGCTACCCAAGCTTGCAAAACAGGATCATTGGCATTGGGCATTAATAATTTCGACTTCCAGTCTTTGTCGGACAAATCAGATAAAGTACCCAATCCTGCAGGTTTGACCCGCTCTTTCGCATAAGCAATAGCAGCCAAGCCCTTGCTAACAGCGACCCAATACCCTTGGCGATCCCTGTATTTATCGGGGACAAAACGATCTATCCGAGGAGAAGAAAATGGTTGCAATAAACCCTGGCTTTTAGCCTGTAGTACGAGGCCGATTTCAGGCAAGATCAATACGTCGCAGGTTCTGTTGCCCGCATCGCTCTGAATGCGCTGCAATAAAGCCTCTGGTTCATCCTGAATGACCTTGATGGAAACACTCATTACCCTTTCAAAACGCTGAAAGAGAGAATCGTCCTCGGGTAAATGACGATAGGAATAAATGATGAATTCCTTTTTATCGGAGTTTACAACTGCAGCAGGTGCATTGGCATTTTGAGAAGCACCGGGGTCGGCTGCTTTGCCATTACAGCCCAGGTTGAGGAGAAATAATACACCAAAAAAAAAGCCATTCGACATTCTGATCCACATCATTTGAAACATTATATCCCACAAAGCTACAATTTGATTCTGGGATTTTTAAAAGCAGAAGTTTTCTACCTGCACTAAATTGCTTACTTTTGCTAAAGAAAATGAATCACACGATGATAATTCTGAGAAACAAAACACTATTTTTGGGATTGATGATATTGGCTGCAGCATTGAGCCGCCTTTTACCTCATCCTTATAATTTCACGCCTATCGGTGCGATGGGACTCTTTGGTGCTGCTTATTTCACCCAGCGCTACCTCGCTTTTTTGGTTCCCCTTGCTGCCCTTTGGGTTAGCGATCTGTTGTTGAATAATTTGATCTACGCCCGGCAATACCCGGAATTTTACCAAGATGGCTTCGTATGGCTGCCTACTGCTTACGCCTCTTATGTCTATATAGCCTTTTTATGTATTGTGTTGATTGGCTTTGTGTTTTTACGTCAAGTCCGGCCTTCTAATTTACTGGCAACCAGTTTATTGGCGTCAATTACTTTCTTTTTAATCACCAATGCAGGTTCCTGGATGATCGATCCAGCTTACCCTAAAAACAGTGCGGGGCTGTTGGCCGCTTACACAGCGGGCATTCCTTTCTTCTGGAATACGCTATTGGGCGACCTCTTTTATGTAGCCTTATTGTTTGGAGTTTTTGAATGGGTCAAATACACCTCGTTAAAGTCATTGGCGGTGAAGCAGGCTAAAAATTAGCTATCCTGCTCCAATCGAGCAATTTCTTCCTGTATCGCTTCCGCCTCCGCTACTTTGAGCGCATAAGCTTTGATGTCGCCACTGCGTTGAATTTGCATGGCTTCTTCCATGAGTTGAAGGTATTTTTTTTGCAATACCTCAGTCGGGTTTTTCTTTTTAAAAATGCCAAACATGTCTTTTTTTTCAAATCAAACAGCGCGGCAGAAAATAGGTTCATAAAAAAAGGAGATACCACACATGAGTGCCTTATCTCCTTTTTTTGAGTATATGATGAAAGTATTGTACCTTAATATTTAAGCCAGCACCTCCTTCACCAATTCTGCTGCTTCCTGCAACAGAATGGCAGAACGTACCGCCAAGCCAGACTCATCAATGATTTGCTTCGCCAAATCGGCGTTGGTACCCTGTAAGCGAACGATAATCGGCACATGAATATCGCCGATATTGTTATAAGCATCCACTACCCCTTGAGCGACGCGGTCGCAGCGTACAATTCCGCCAAAAATATTGATCAGGATAGCCTTCACGCTTGGATCCCTCAAAATGATTCGGAAGGCCTGCTCCACCCTTTTGGCATCTGCCGTACCACCTACGTCCAGGAAGTTGGCCGGTTCGCCACCGGAGAGCTTGATGATGTCCATGGTGGCCATCGCCAATCCGGCGCCATTTACCATACAACCCACGTTGCCATCCAAATTCACATAATTCAAGCCATAACTTTTGGCTTCTACTTCGGTGGGGTCTTCTTCGGAAGTGTCGCGCATTTCGGCCAGATCGGGGTGGCGGAATAGCGAATTGTCATCCAGCGTTACTTTGCTGTCCACTGCCAAAATGCGGTCGTCTCCTGTTTTCAGACAAGGGTTGATTTCAAAGAGCGATGCATCAGCACCCAGGAATGCTTTGTACAAAGAAGCAATGAAACGCACCATTTCTTTGAAAGCCTTGCCGCTCAAACCCAGGTTGAAAGCAATTTTTCGAGCCTGAAAGGCTTGCAAACCCAACGTTGGGTCGATGTATTCTTTGTGTACCAAATGGGGGGTTTCTTCCGCCACTTTTTCGATCTCCATACCACCCTCTGTGGAATAAATAATCACATTGCATTTTTTCTCCCGATCCATCAGGATAGAAACATAATATTCTTTGCAAGCATCGAAATCGGGTGCGTACACATCTTCGGCTATTAATACCTTGCTGACCAGCTTTCCGGGCCCTTCCATACCTCCAGGTGTTTGGGGCGTTTTCAGCATCATGCCCAGGATGTTTCCCGCATGCGTTTTTAGCTCGTCTAGGTTTTTAGCCAATTTTACCCCTCCTCCTTTGCCGCGTCCACCTGCGTGAATTTGAGCTTTTACGACGGCAAACTTTGTTCCGGTTTGCTCTTGAAGCTGTTGAAAAGCTTGAACCGCTTCTTCCACAGTAGAGGCAACGATGCCTTGCTGGATTTCAACGCCATAGCTTTTGAGCAGCTCTTTTCCTTGGTATTCGTGAAGATTCATAAATTTATGAGCATTGGTGAAAGACGGCTCAAAAGTAATGGATTTTTGATATAAGGCTAAATTTTTGAGCTTGTTGATTATATTTACCTCAAAAAATAAATATGGCAGCAGCTTCTACTACTTCTTCCGCTCAAAGTACAAGCCGTTTATCGTCGTTTATCCGTCAGCTAAACACGCCCTGGAAAATCCGGCTGTTTTTTCTGAGCAAATTGCCCAGTTGCTGGTTTTGGGGAGTACGTGTAAAGCATTGCGATGCGGAGAAAAGCGAGGTGAGTATTCCCTTTAAATGGAGCAGCAAAAACCCCTTTAAATCAACCTATTTTGCGGCTTTATGTGGTGCAGCTGAGCTTTCAACCGGCTTATTGGCCTTGATAGCCCTCCATGAAAAAGAACCTGTTTCGATGTTGGTAACACAAGTAGAAGCCCATTTTTACAAAAAAGCGGCTGGAAAAACATATTTCAGGTGTCAGGAAGGAAAACTCATCGAAGCCTGTGTGCAAGATGCCATCAACAGCGGTGAAGGCCACCAAATTCAAGTCAGCAGCCTAGGGTACAACGAGCAAAACGAATTGGTCTGTGAGGTGAAATTGACCTGGTCGTTTAAGCGAAAGAGAAAGATTTGAATCAATTGATTCAATCCAGAATAAACGGATAATCTTCCTGCGTATAATTATCTGTCCAAAGCTCTGAGGGATCGGGATAAGGTGAGTTTTCAGCAAATTTCACCGAATCGTCAATCTCCTTTTTGATTTTTACCTGAATGGCCTTTAGCTCTTCCTCGGTAGCTATCTTATTTTGCAAGATATTGTTTTCTGTTATTTTGATCGGATCGCGCTCTTTGTACGACTCCACCTCTTCCTTGGTGCGGTATTTCGCCGGATCGGAAACCGAATGTCCTTTGTAGCGGTACGTGCGCACTTCCAGGAAGTAAGGCCCTTTGCCTGCGCGGATGTGCTCGGCAGCGCGGCTTACGGCTTCGTGCACGGATTCCGGATTCATGCCATCCACGGGTTCGCTCGGCATATCGAAGGATTCTCCTAAAGTGTAAAGCTCGGTGACATTGCTGGTGCGCTGCACGCTAGTACCCATTGCATAGCCATTGTTTTCTACGATGTACAAAACGGGTAATTTCCAGGCCATCGCCATATTGAAGGACTCGTACAAAGCGCCTTGACGGGCGGCACCATCGCCAAACATGGTGACACAAAGGTTGTCAGTACCTTTGTACTTTTCAGCAAATGCGATACCAGTTCCGATTGGAATTTGAGCACCTACGATACCATTACCCCCGAAATAGCGATGCTGTGCAGAGAAAAAGTGCATCGATCCCCCTTTGCCCTTTACTACGCCTGTCGCCTTGCCAAACAACTCGGCCATACACTCATCAGCGGTGCAACCCCGGCCTAAAGCAATGCCGTGTTGGCGATACGCAGTCACAATAGCATCCTCTCTGCGAATGGCCGATTCGATACCCGCAGCAACGGCTTCCTGACCAATATAAACGTGGCAGAAGCCCCTGATTTTTTCCTGACCATACATCATCAAGGCCCTTTCCTCGAAACGGCGAATGCGCAGCATCAATTCATACCAGTGAAGGTAAGTTTCCTTGCTAAAGGTTGATTTGGAGCTTTTTTTTCTGCTTTGTGTTGTAGTAGTCATGTCTTGAGTGGTATCTTTTGCTGAAAAGGGTTTGTGTTTTTGGGCAAATGATTTGCCTGTTGCACTTGCTTGCCGCTGCAAATATAAGACAGCGGAAACGAAGTTGTTTCATTAACATCAAAAAAAGAACTTAGTTTGCCAATCAAGCGGCTCACATGGCCAATTGATGCAACTTTCGCAAAAGTTTCATTATTTTGATGTTAAAACCGGGGTTGACGTTAAAAAAGTGGCCATTGATGAGCAACCAGTCTTTTTCTCTGGCCAAAGTCAGGTTGTCGGTGTAATGGTATTGGCGGGCTGTTTGAAGTTGGGCTTTCCAATACAAGCCTTTGGCTGTCATGGCAAATCCCTCCTTGCAAGAGCCCAGCAGACTTTGGTCGCAAATTAACCAAATGGTTTCGTCTTTTTCGGGAAACAAGAAGAATTTTCCGGCATTTTTGATTTTCTCAACCGGCATTTTTAAAAAATTGAAATAGACTTTCTCCTGTGGCTCGTGGTCAAAATCGAGGTAATCCAGCACCATTTGAAACCGATCAATTTGCTGAGGTTTCAATCCCTGGTATTTCAAAATGGCATCGGGCAAGTTGTAATCATTGAGTGATTTGCAGTTTTTGATGATAAAATAATCCAGCAATTCGTCGAACATCTGGCGAATATCCGCACTCATGGCTCTGGCCTCCAACTGCCCTTCCTTTTGCAAGGCTTTAAAACGTTCTGCCAATTGTACAGACCTCCGATAAACAACATCTCTAAAACCAGACTGGTATAAATGCTCGGCATAACGAGCCACCAAAGCGGGATTTTGTTCTAGCTCTACTCTTTCCTTCAAAGCGGTAAAAAATAGTTCAGAAAATTGCAGCTCCAGGTCACCATCCAAGTCAATGCGCAACAAAGGCTCCTCCACATGTCCCACAACAGGGTTCTGTGGTGCGCCGCAATGGATGCAAAAACGGGCATTGTCAGGAAGCTTGGTTTTACAATTGGAACAAATCATGCGTACAAAAATGCAATATTTTTAGTGTAGCCTAATCAACCAATGATTATTTTTGTTGTTAGATGCTGAAAATCACAGCAAGTGGACATAATGGCCAAGCCTAAAAAACAGCATCTACCACAAAAAGTTTGCCCCATTTGTCAGCGGCCTTTTAGTTGGCGCAAAAAATGGCAAAATTGCTGGGAAGAAGTCAAGTATTGCAGTGATGCCTGCCGAAAGGTTTCAAAATTAAAAAATCAACAGCAGCAATCGTGAAGGAAACCCATTCTAACTACAACGAGTACGACAACTTTGCCTTTCACCCATACAACATCTTGTTGATACTGGTATTGATGGGCATTTCTGCGTTGTTTTTGGCCTTTACAGCTGCTTTTGTTTATACGAGAGTCCAAAACAACCTCCCCCCTATCCGGCTTCCAAATATATTTATTTTCAACACCTTGATTTTGCTGGCCAGCAGCGCAGCTATGATTTGGGCCAAGCGTGCCTATCGAGCCGATCAGACACTCCACTACCAAAGAGCCTTGTGGGCGACAGCTTTACTCAGCCTTTTATTTATGGTGCTGCAATTTTTGGGCTGGCGCTCCCTTTTTTTGAATCAAATTTATATCAATACGGATAATTCGGCAGGCTACTTATACGTCATTTCTATCCTCCACTTTGCCCACCTTTTGGCCGGGTTGCCCTTTTTGGGCTTGTTTATTTGGGCTGCCAAAAAGCGGATGAAAGAGCCAGTCAGTGTGCTGATCTATTTTTCTGATCCCGAAAAAAAGCTCAAGCTGCGTTTACTCACGATCTACTGGCACTTTCTCGATGCGCTGTGGATTTACCTGGTTATTTTTTTCTACGTCAATTACCTGATTCGGTAGCCGATTGTCGAAAAGGCCATTATCTTTGCAATTTATTAAAACCGTCAGAACACACGCATGCAGGCTACCGAACCTCAAGTAACTGTAGAAACTGCCAAAAATCTCGGTCTTACCGAAGAAGAGTTTCATCGAATTAATGACATTTTAGGCAGAACGCCCAATTTTACAGAGTTAAGCATCTTTTCTGTGATGTGGTCAGAGCATTGCTCTTACAAAAACTCTATTTATTGGTTGAAGACCTTGCCCCGCGAAGGCAAACACCTCTTGGTTGGTGCCGGAGAAGAAAATGCTGGTCTGGTCGATATAGGCGATGGCCTGGCTTGTGCTTTTAAAATAGAATCGCACAACCACCCTTCTGCCATTGAACCTTATCAAGGCGCCGCAACAGGCGTAGGCGGCATTCATCGGGATATTTTCACCATGGGTGCCAGGCCTATCGCAGCGCTCAATTCCCTGCGCTTTGGCGATATTGAAAGCAGTAAAACCCAACACCTGATTCGGGGGGTTGTGAAAGGCATCGGCGATTATGGCAACTGCTTCGGCGTACCCACCGTTGGCGGAGAGGTATATTTTAATCCTTGTTACAATCAGAATATTCTGGTCAATGCCATGTCTGTCGGACTGGTGAAAGCCGGACAAACCATCTCTGCTCGCGCCGACGGCCCTGGCAATCCGGTTTTTATTGTGGGTTCAGCAACTGGTAAGGATGGCATACACGGGGCCACTTTTGCTTCAGCCGATTTAACGGAAGATTCTGCGGAAGATTTACCTGCGGTGCAGGTAGGCGATCCATTTCAGGAAAAACTATTGCTGGAAGCCACCCTGGAAGCCATAAAAACAGGTGCTATCGTCGGTATGCAAGATATGGGCGCAGCAGGCATTACCTGTTCTACCTCCGAAATGAGTGCCAAAAGCCAAACGGGTATGCGGATTGACCTCAGTCGAGTACCTACCCGTCAGGCCCACATGAAGCCTTTTGAGATATTGCTTTCAGAAAGCCAGGAACGCATGTTGATCGTTGCCCACAAAGGGCAGGAACAAAAGTTGTTTGATGTTTTTGAAAAATGGGACTTGGTTTGTGAGCAAATTGGGGAAGTGACCGATACGGGGCGTTTGGAATATTTCTATGAAGGAGAAAAGGTGGCCGATGTGATAGCTGATGCCCTTGTATTGGGTGGCGGTGCACCGGTATATAAACGCGAGCAAAAAAAACCAGAATACCTTAAAAATATAGCCAAGTTCAAGCTATCTAAAATTGCCAAGCCCGACAACTATGTCGAAGCTGCCAAAAAGTTGTTTACTTCTCCCAATCTGGTATCAAAAAGGTGGGTTTACGAGCAGTACGATTCTATGGTGCGAACCAATACAGTCACTACCAACACCCCTTCCGATGCGGCCATTGTACGCATTAAAAATGCCCAGAAAGCATTGGCTGTGACGACAGACTGCAATTCGGCTTATGTCTATGCTGATCCTTATGTTGGAGCCATGATCGCTGTGGCGGAAGCCGCCCGCAACATCGTGTGCTCCGGCGGAGAGCCGCTGGCCATTACCAATTGTTTGAATTTTGGCAACCCTTATAACCCGGAGGTTTACTGGCAATTCGTTTCAGCCATCAAAGGCATGGGCGATGCCTGTCGCAAATTCTCCACACCCGTAACCGGAGGTAACGTCAGCTTTTACAACCAATCGGTCTATAAAGATGCTACCGAACCGGTTTACCCAACGCCAACGATAGGCATGTTGGGACTCTTGGATGATATCAGTACCCATACCACCTTGAATTTCAAGAAACCGGGGCATCAGATTTATATGATCGGCACCCCACATAATGACCTGGGTAGCTCGGAATACCTACGTTGGGTGCATCAAGTAGAACACTCCCCTGCCCCAGTCTTTGATCTGGATGAGGAATTTCACGTGCAGTTGCATTTAAAAAAACTGATTCGCAAAGGCGTAATTGAGTCGGCACACGATATTTCTGACGGGGGCTTATTTACTTGCTTGCTGGAGGCTAGTTTTCCGAATGGATTGGGATTCATCGTTGAAACCGACAGCAACTTCCGGAAAGATGCCTACCTATTTGGCGAAAGCCAAAGCCGGATCATGATCAGTGTTTCCGTAGAAAATGAAGACGAATTGGTCAACTATCTAAATTCCAACAACGTTTCTTTTACTAAATTGGGAGAGGTTGCTGGCCAACAAATCATCATTGACGAAGAAAATTATGGCGCACTCAGCGACTGGAAACACCAATTCGATACGCTGATAGAAGAAAAAATGGAATCATAAACTATTGTTGGATCAAATCCTGTTTGAACATGAGAATTTTTGTCAACTTTTTATTTTTAGCTTCCCTGGCCTTTCTTAGCTGGCAGTGTACAGCAGAGCAAAAAGGCACTACCATCGTAGGCAATATATCCAATGCGGCCAATTTGCAAGCGTTTTTGGATGAAGCTATGCCTGGGCAGGCCAGTAATGTGGTTGCCAAAGCGGATGCCGATGCGGCTGGGCATTTTGAAATGGCCTTTCCGGAAGGCATCAAGCCTGGTATTTATAATTTGCGCATGGGCGCAAAAAGGATGAGCCTCATTTTTGATGGAACAGAAAAAGTGGTAGAAATCACTGGTGACTTGACGACCCTTCACACCTACGACGTTACCATAAAGGGTTCTAAAGACAGCCATATCCTCGTTGGGGTGATGAAAGGCCTTTTTGCCCGCCAACTGGATGCACAAGACATCGAATCTTTTGTTGATAGCGTGAGCAATCCGGTATTAGGTATGTTTATCGCGTCCACTTCTTTGGGAAACAGCTTGGAATTTCTGCCCATCCAAAAGAAAGCGCTTAAAAGATTGGAACCCAATACGGACTTGGCGATGCAATACAACAACTACCTGGCCAATGTCGAACAACAAGCTATGTCACAACGCTCTGCTGAAACCATTCAGTTGGGACAGCCAGCGCCAGATATCCGCCTGCCTAACCCTAATGGCAAAGAATACGCCTTGTCTGATCTAAAAGGGAAGGTTGTGTTGTTGGATTTTTGGGCCAGTTGGTGTGGCCCTTGCCGCAAGGAAAATCCCAATGTAGTTGCTGTTTACAACCGCTACAAAGACCAGGGCTTTACCGTGTTTAGCGTTTCCCTCGATGGCATGGATCAGCGCAGTGCGGCACAATTGGATCAAGCCCGTCAGGAAGATATGATGAAAAGCTCCAAAGAACGCTGGATGAATGCCATTCAACAGGATGGCCTGGTTTGGGAATACCACGTGAGTGACTTGAGAAAATGGGACAGCGCACCTGCTGCTCTATACGGGGTGAGAAGCATTCCGCGCACGTTTATGATTGACCGTGAAGGCAAAATCGCCGCTGTTAATTTGAGGGGTGCTGCCCAAATTGAAGCAGAACTCAAAAAACTGTTGTAGAAATATCAGCTTATTTATCTGAATAAGCTTTAAGCCCGGCGATGACAACATCCTCGCCGGGCTTTTTTATGCTTTACTCAATCCTTCTTTATAAACCATCAAACAGCGCTCGCGAGCCATTTTGTGATCCACTATTGGCTGGGGGTATTTAGATGTACCATATTCGGGCACCCATTGGCGGATGTATTGCTTATCAGGATCAAATTTTTCCTGTTGCGCAGTTGGATTAAATATTCGGAAATACGGCGCTGCATCGGTACCGCTACCTGCCGCCCACTGCCATCCGCCATTATTGCTGGCCAGATCAAAATCCAACAATTTTCGAGCGAAATAAGCTTCCCCCCAGCGCCAGTCGATCAGCAAATGTTTGGTCAAAAAGCTGGCTGTGATCATGCGTACCCGATTGTGCATGTAGCCAGTTGCATTCAATTCCCGCATCCCCGCATCCACCATGGGGTAGCCTGTTGTGCCTGCTTTCCAGCGCTCGAAATCCGATTCGTTATTTCGCCATGCTATTCGATCGTACTCTGGGCGGAAGGCATGTTGCACCACCTTTGGGAAATGGAACAGTATCATTGCATAAAAATCGCGCCAAATCAACTCATTCAAATAAGTAGCATTCAAAGTCAGGGCATGGCGGGCTTTTTCGCGGATACTGATGGTGCCAAAGCGAAAATGAATGCCCAATCGGGATGTACCGTCCTGTGCCGGATAATCGCGCGTTTTGTCGTAATGTCGAATCAAGCCCCGGGAAACGCTTTTGGGAGGGATCAATAAATTGCTCGGCTTGAAGCCCATCTCTTCCAAGGTTGGAATGGGCAGCGGGTCTCCTTTTTCAAACCGATCGAAATACTTCTCTGTTGGGTAAGCAGAAAGGTAAAAAGATCCTTCAGCAGGTGGAATCGCTTCTTTGTCACCTAGTTTTTCTCGCCACCGCCGGGCATAAGGGGTAAAAACGGTGTAGGGACTTTTATCTTGTTTCAGGACTTCGTTGCCCTCAAAGATAACGTGGTCTTTGAAGGTGTGCCATTCGACTCCCCTCTGGGCCAACAGCGATTGGATGGTCGCATCGCGTTGGATGGCGTAGGGTTCGTAGTCCCGGTTGGTGAAAACGGATTGTATTGTGTACTTGTCTAATAGCTTAGGCCAAACTTGCTCCGGAGTACCGTAATGAACCTCCAGAAAAGCCCCCATTTCTTGGAGTTGCTTTTTTAATTCCTCAAGAGTAGCATGGATAAAACCTACTCGAGCATCGTCAGCATCTTGCAGGTCGCCTAGTATATGCCGATCAAAAATAAAAAGCGGAATAAGTGGAACATCCGAATGCAAGGCATGGTACAAGCCTGCATTATCTTCTAACCTCAGGTCTCTCCTGAACCAAAAAAGGTTTACTTTTTTTTTCATTCCCTGGTATTAACTGCGTTCAAACAATAATCTATCCGCTATGTTTACTGGAAATTCGTGATTTATTTTTGAAATTAGCGACGGTTTTTCAAATGTCACTAATTAAAACCCATTTATGGAAATTCGCTACTTTTTTATCCTATTGGCCATTGCCCTGCTAAGCGGGTGTAAAAATGAGCAAAAACAACTGCTTACAGCAATAGAAACGATGGAAAAAAGCATTGACGAAGCCCCATCTTCTGAAAATGCGCAGGCGCTGGTGGAAAAATACCAGGCTTATGTGGCTCAATTTCCAGATGATATAGACCAGAATTCCCGATACCTATATCGCGCTGCCGCCCTGGATTACCGGATGAATCGGTTTTCAGCTGCTTTGCTACATTTGGAACAAGCCGTAAAAGATTTTTACGAAAGTGAAAACACCGCTTTGTGTTGCCTATTTATGGGCGATTTGTATCAGGAAAATCTGCGCAATGAGGAGTGTGCCCGAACTACTTATCAGGCTTTAATCCAGGCTTTTCCCGATTCGGAATCCGCTGCAAAAGCCAAAGAAAAAATAGCGGTTTCCCTGCCTTCGATGGATGAACGTTTGAATGTACTATATACCACCACGTACAATGACTCCACCAAGCGCATTGAATACCGAACGGCCAATAATTACATCACTTCCAGTGAGCTGTACGCCATGATACTGCCTCAATCAGAACGGGCACCCGAATACCTGCACCAAGCCGGAGAGACGGCGCGCTCCATCCGTTCCTTCGACAAAGCGCTGGAATTGTACCAATGGATATTAGAGCGTTATCCCGATTATGAAAAAGCACCACAAGCACTATTTTTAAGCGCCTTTACCTTGGAAAATGACCTACAGCGATTAGAGGAGGCCAAAGCTTTGTACGAACAGTTCCTCAAAAAATACCCCAACGACGATTTTGCAGACGATGCCAAAGTGTTATTGGACAATCTGGGTAAAGACGAAGCGGAAATCATCAAAAGCTTTGAGCAGCAATAAGAAGCAATTAGCCCGACCTAAGCCAAGCACAGAGAATACCTGCGGCTACTGCTACATTGAGCGATTCGGACTGGTGGCCAGGCGCTGCGGGTATGGTCAGTTTGTGTTGAATAAAGGGGTGGTTTTGTGCCGAAATGCCATTGCCTTCATTTCCCAATACGATGATCCCCCGGGTGGGAGCCTCCAACTGGAAAATATTTTCCCCATCCAAAAAAGTACCCCAAACCGGTAGTTCGGGCAATTGCTGTACTAGTTCTTCCAATGCTATAGCAGGATGGGCTATATAAAAAATAGCCCCCATAGACGCTTGAATAACTTTGGGATTGTAGCGATCAACACAATCGGGAGAACACAGGACGTGCTTGATTCCAAACCAATCGGCCAGGCGCAAAAGCGTACCCATATTGCCAGGATCCTGAATGTTATCGAGGTAGAGGGAAAGCCCGCTCCCAATGCTTTCATAATGGATAGGGGCTTCGGGCAATTCTACTATGGCCAGGACTTTGTTGGGCGTACTGAGCGCAGAAATTTTCTTTAACTCAGAAATATCTACCTCGACTAGGCGTTCCTGGATTATGGTTAACTTTTGATGGTGGGCTTCGATCCAATCGGGAAGGCCATACAACTGATAGATGGAAAAAACATCCCGGTTCAATAACTCCAGCACCATTTTTTCCCCTTCTACTATGAATTTATTATACTTTTGCCTGTATTTCTTCAGGTTTAAAGCTTGAATGAATTTGATCGCATTTTTGGATAAAGCCATTGAACTGCTACATTATTATGGGGATAAAGCAAGCCGCAAAATACACATTTGGCTTCATTTCGTTGCTGTTTTTACTCAGTGCTTGCAATACGACCAAGTTTTTAGGAGAAGATGAGTACCTACTCCGGGGCAATGCCATTAAACTAAAAGCTAAAGATAACATCAACCGCAAACGCGCCCTAAAATACGATCTTTCTACCCTTTACCAGCAAACAGAAAACAGCCGCTTTTTCTTCATTCCCCGAGAATGGTTTTATTACACCAACCAAGACGCTGGCGATACCACCAAATTTGACCGTTTCCAAAAAAGACTTATCGCGGAACAACCTGCTGTTTTTGATACGGCCAAGGCAGATGCTACGGTCAAAGCGATGCAAAACTATCTGGATAATAAAGGGTATTTTAATGCAGATGTATATTGGGAGGACAATATCAAAAAGAAAAAAATTTACATCGACTACTATGTCACCCCCGGAAGGGTTTATACTATCGACAGCCTATCGTTCTATAGCAAAGATCCGGCCATACAACGCATTTTGAATAATACCAGTTCGGAGACCTTCCTGAAAAAAGGTTTGCCGCTGGAGGCCAAAACCTACGAACGGGAAAAAGATCGGATATTTCAGCACCTGCGCAATCAGGGCTATGCCTATTTTTATCCTTACTACATCGAGCCTGTTGAAGCCGATACCGCCTTAGGCACCAACAAAGCACGGCTCATGCTGGAAGTTTCCCCTCCCTACGAAGACTCCACCCACCAGCAGTATTATATCAATGAGGTCGAAATTTACATCGACTACACCCCGGGGCAGTTGGATAGCATACAAGTGGATACGGTGGTCAATGGGGTCCGGCTTAGAACCACAAATCCTGCTTTTAAAATCAAACCGGAGTACATCGTCCGATCCATATTTCTGAAAAAAGGCAACCTCTTTCGACAAAGGGATTACGACCGAACCAATAACCAATTGGCCAGCTTAGGTACTTTCCGTTTTGTTCGGATCAAGCAAAATACAGATACAACTGGGGCTAATTTGCTCAATTTTCGCATAGAACTGACCCACAATAAAAAAATGGAATTTGGCTTCGATTTCGAAGTCAACTATACCAACCGAAACGCCTCCGGTGCGGATAACTTAATCGGTTTCAGCCTCAGCCCTTCACTTAAGAATCGCAATCTGCTCAAAGGCGCAGAGTTGTTTATCACCGATCTTTCAGCCGGGATAGAAATCAACCCTACCCCGCGCAA
The DNA here is from genome assembly GCA_937864265.1 of uncultured Saprospirales bacterium. Taxonomy (GTDB): domain Bacteria; phylum Bacteroidota; class Bacteroidia; order Chitinophagales; family Saprospiraceae; genus CALMIR01. The sequence goes on from CALMIR010000126.1 coordinate 34,584, forward strand.
TGTTGATCGGCTTTGGAATACCGTTGATTTTAGGCTGCAAACCGATCTGTACTTGCCCCGTTTTTTCGACTATCTGGGCATCTGGAAAGGGCTGAACAAATTGAGGTTCCAAAAACGCCCATTGGTCATCGGCGATAAATTTTTGAATACCCTGGAACGACACGCAGCTACCCGTTTCTCGGCCTCCTACAACTACTTGTTGATCCTCGATTTTTACAGTTACAACCTCCTTCACGCCACCTTTGGCTACGACATACCCATCGCCAACAACCGCCGTTTGTTGATCAATCACGTAGGTATTGACTACCTCAACCCCAATACCGCGCCTTTGTTTGAAAGTATATTGGAGTTCAACCCCTTTCTAGCCCGCTCTTTTGGGGAGCAATTGTTCACCAGCGTCCTTTTTCGCGACTTGCAATACGTTTACAATTCCCGGCCTGATAATCGGGGCAGGTCTCATTTTTTGGGGATCAATTTTGAACTATCGGGCTTGGAAGTATGGGCCTCCAATAAGTTGTACAACCAATGGGCTGGCGAAAATGATACGTTCCAACTAAAACTCAGCCAGAACAAAATCATAGATTTTTCGCAATACCTCCGCGCCGGGCTGGATTTGCGGCATTATTGGCGCTTTACCCCAAAGAACAACCTGGCAGTGCGATTGAATATGGGGATAGCCCGTCCGTATGGTTTTACCTCCGATGTGCCTTACGTCAAACAGCTATTTGTAGGCGGCCCCAACAGCATCAGAGCCTGGTCGCCCCGAGGGCTGGGGCCTGGGGCTTTTGAAGACCCCTTAGCCAGAAGCAAAAACAACAATACCCGCTTGTACCAAACCGGAGACATTCAATTGGAAGCTGCCCTGGAGTATCGGTTTAACATCTTTTGGGTGGTCAACGGTGCTTTTTTCCTAGATGCGGGCAATGTATGGACGGTTCATCCCGATGTCAATCGCTGTGGTGCTCAATTTTTGTTAAAAGACAAAGTGTATGAGTGCCTGGATGCCGATGGCAATCCAAGCCTTTATACCAATGAAGCTTTTTTCCGGCAGTTGGCCGTGGGCGGTGGTTTTGGCCTGCGATTTGACTTCTCCTTTTTCATATTCCGGCTCGATATGGCCACCAAACTCCGACACCCCTACCCTTTTGTGACCGACGACTCCCCGAGCGACTGGCGCGATTATTGGTTTCGCGATTTTAGGGAACAATTCGGTCTTTCTAAAGTAGCTTTTAATTTGGGTTTTGGCTATCCTTTTTGAGAATGCTGTGCCTAGCTGGTTAGGGATTTATGTTGATTGTTTGTTTGAGGCTTGCTGGGAAAACTCTGGATGAGTAAAATAAATTTTCGATAAAGTCTTTTTTGAACCACAAAATGTTGCTAATGCCTGCTTTTTTATTTACCTGCAAACATATGAGGCACAAAGGCCACAAAGGCTTTTAGTGTCGCGTGAGCCCAAAGTCACACCGAAACTTGCCAAGCTTCTCCAAACTTAAACCGCGAAGCGGTGGCAGTTTTATAATGCTTGGTATGCCCTTGTGTAGAACCCTGAAAGGGTGACACAAGCGGATACTCGTCCTCAAACGGCTTGATTTTATTTTTGGAAATTGAAATAGATGGGAATTTATTGCTAGAGCCTCTCCACTCCAGAGGAGTGTTCTATTTGTCGCCCCGATTCAGCCCTGCCAGCGCGCTACAGCGTAGCGCTATCTTAACCGCTAGAAAAGTGTCCAAGGCAAGGCTCATTTAACCACAAAAGGTACAAAGGCCACAAAGGCTTTTAGTGTCGCGTGAGCCCAAAGTCACACCGAAACTT
>CALMIR010000127.1 GCA_937864265.1 uncultured Saprospirales bacterium
AATTGTAACCATTTTTTCACCTTATTCGACTGTCCAGTTTTTGGGGAGTACTTCATAGAATATCATTCTCCTGCACCCTTAAATACGCTTTTTAACTTGGCTTCCTTGACAAAGCCTTTAATATCTACGACTACTTTAAAATTAGTTAGCAATGGACAATGGCAACTTGATGAACCCCTTTGTCATTATTGGACTGACCCTGACGTCGCAAACGATACTTTTAATAAAAAACTAACCACACGACACGTACTTAGCCACCAATCAGGCTTGCCAAATTGGAGAGGGAATGAACCAAATGGAAAATTATCCTTTGCATTTGAGCCAGGCACTCAATGGAAATATTCTGGTGAAGGTTTTGAATATCTTCGTAAAGCATTAGAGAATAGATTCCAAACACCCATAGAAAAATTAGTAGATTCTGTTTTATTTCACCCGCTTGATATGAAAAATATTCACTTCTATTGGGACAAAAATGTAGATACTACACGATATGCAGAACGGTATCGTACTGACGGCTCTCAATATGAAAAAGAGAAATGGTATGAAGCAAATGCTTCTAATTTAGTGCTTTCCACAGTCGAAGATTATGGCAGATTTGGCGTTGCAATTCTTAAAGGTAAGTATCTAACCAAAGAAGTTCAAGTTGAAATGATTAGAACACAAGCATTGTTAAAAAACAAAAAAGAGTTTGGATTGGGATGGAATGTGGTAAATAATTTGAGTAAGGGAAGATATGCACTAACTCATACTGGAAGAAATCGAGGACAAAACACAATAATTATTCTTTTGCCACAGGACAAAAGAGGGATAATTGTTTTTACAAACGGAGACAATGGAGACAAAGTATATGAAAATATTATTTCGGAATATTTTGATTCGGGTAAAGAGATACTTAATCGTATAAAACAATAAATAATTCATCGAACAAAGCACTCCTGCCAACCCACCGCACGGCGGCACGGCAGCAAGCCAACCGTTCTCGGAAACTTGGGCACGACAAAAGGTCGTAAAAAACCTTAGCTAACGGGCGAAATGCTTGAAAAAACATGCTTGACAAAACATGTTAATCAACGAATTACGAACCGTTAGTCAGAACTAGAAAACAAAAGGCTAAAAGAAGCACTTTCGTGTTTTCTTTTAGCCTTTTACCCGAGCTAGTTTATCTCAGGCTTCTTCTCCTTCTTCGGCAGCCTGTACGTGTGCCCAACGCAGCCCTTTGTCAATTTTATAGACACAGTTTTCAGAAACGCCAAATGAACGAGCGATGATGCTGCGCTTGGTTTTTCCGCGCTGCAACATCCGCTTCATTACCCTTACCTGTGATTCCGTCAACTTGAAATTCTTAGTTCTGACTGTTCTAGGCTTGCGATTTGGATTTTTCCGGCCATGTATTTTCCACTCTTCAGGAGTAGCCCATGCCAAGTTGGTCCATTTGTTGTTGGTTTTGTCGAAATCGAGGTGGATGATGTATTCTTTTTCATCGTCCTTTCTCTCTACAAAATTTTCAGCAACAAATCGGTGAATGTAAACAATGCCTGTACTTCCGTCTTTCAACTTCTGATTCAGCATGAACAATCCACCCCTAGCCTGTGCACCTTTCAGTGGTTTTTCAAAGCCAGTAATTTTGTCAACACTTTTAATGCGACCATAATTTGAAATTTCATAGTCACATTTTTTTGTAGGGCCGCCAAAGTCCACGGTAGCCCACTTTTCATTGGGATAATTTTTGATTTTGTCTTGCATAAACGCTCCTTTTTTAGAATATTTTAGAGAAATTAAAACATAACCTTGTTACTAAAACCTGCATATTCACATTTCTGAATTAATTTGAACAGCAGATCAAAATCTGCTCCTGTTTTAAATGGCATTGAGAGTAGGGGCCTAAAGAAACTTGACAAATCCGGCAATTTCTAGCAGGAAAGATTCTAAAAAAAACTACTTTTTTAACCGTTTTTTAAGCATAAAACTGGGAGACGACAACGCAATTGTCTAGCAATGACGCATTGTCGGGCTTAAAGATAGTGTTTCTCTAGTGATTTTTTGTACTCAATGTGCAATTTTTTTTTTAAAAGTTGCACAATCATTGGTTTTTCTGCCTGTATAGCCACTTCCAAGCAATATTTCTCAAGCCCTCAGTCCAATATTTCCCGCATCCGGTCAAAAATAGCCGTATTCTCAAAGATGCCACTGAACAACTCAGCGCCCGGGCCATAAGCAAATACAGGGATAAGTGCCGCTGTGTGATATTTGGAGGTAAACCCAGCTACAATGCTGTCTTGGGTTGAGCCAGGGTTGATGGCGTAACCCCCTGTCTCGTGGTCAGCGGTCACAATGACTAAGGTTTCTCCGTCCCTTTTAGCAAAATCCAGAATTTGGCCAATGGCTTGATCGAAGTCTATGGTTTCTGAAATAATATATTCAGAGTTATTGGCGTGTCCACCCCAATCAATTTGAGAGCCTTCTATCATCAGAAAAAAGCCTTCTTTCCCTGCCTTTTGGGATAAAAAATTCACGGCAAAGCGAGCTGCTTCGGGCAAGTAATCCCGCCCACTGGATTTGGACAGTGGATCGTCATCAGCGGTGAAATAAGCCAGATTTTTAGTAGGATCCGCCTTAATATCGGCTAAGTTTTCCTTAAAATAATCAGATACATAATACCCGCGCTGCTCCATTTCTGCATAAAGATTGCGATCATCTGTTGCTCTTCTGTCAAAAAACTTCTTGCCTCCACCTATGATGAGGTCAATGTCTGTCTTTAAAAAATCCAAAGCAATGGCTTCGTGCATGTCCCTGTCTTTAACATGGGCGATAAAAGAAGCTGGAGTGGCATGTGTAATGGTAGAAGTAGCCACCAAGCCGCTGGCCATACCCAATGCTTCTGCTATTTCGAGAATGGTTTTTACCGGCATGGTGTCCATATCCACGCCGATGGCGCTGTTGTAACTTTTAACACCGCAGGCAAAAGCAGTTGCTCCTGCTGCGGAATCGGTAATCAGGTCGCTCCCAGAATAAGACTTATGCAATCCAACAACTGGAAATGCCTCCAAATGCAACTTATTCCCATTGCGGTAAAGGCCTGCTGTGATTTGCGTCAGACCCATGCCGTCTCCAATCATCAAGATGATATTTTTAGGCTTTTTCTTCAGCGTAGAGCTTTCGACTCCTGTTGTATAGGTGTTGCAAGCACCTAGCCCCAATAACGCAATCCATAAAAGTGATCGGATCATTTCCCTTGTGTTTCTAAACGATTAAATCAAGGCATATCGGTTTCCCGGCAAGGCTTTTATCAGCCCTTTGAATTCCAATTCTAATAATAAGCCCGCCATTTCGCTATTGTGCATTTTGGCCGTAGCCGTCAGCGCATCAATACCCACTGCATCGCCTTGGCCAATGAGGCTGATGATCATTTGCTCTTTTTCATCTAGTTCTTGAAAAAAGGCCCCCTGAACAGCTTTTGTTTTACTGCATTCTTCCCAACGCATCACATAGGCAATGTCCGCTACGCTTTCTGCGAGTGCTGCCTGATGGGCTTTGATGAGCTGATTGCAGCCTTCTGAGTACTTGTCTTTTACCCTGCCTGGCACGGCAAAAACATCTTTGTTGTATCCATTGGCCAATTGAGCGGTAATCATAGATCCACCTCTTTTCTGGGTTTCAATGACGATGAGTGCATCGCACAAACCAGCTACGATCCTGTTGCGCATGGGAAAATGCTCCCGCTCAGGTGCTGTATTGGCCGTATATTCGCTGAGCAAGCCGCCATTTTCAAGCATTTGGGCAGCTACCTGACGATGCTCTGCCGGATACACATAGCGAAGTCCATTGCCCATTACACCAATGGTGGGTATTTGGCACTCAAGCGCTTTGCGATGGGCACATACATCTATTCCAAATGCCAGGCCACTGACAATAGCCACTTGGTAATCTTTCAGCCCTTCTATCAATTCTTCGCAGACGGCCACCCCGTAATGGCTGGGTTTTCTGGTGCCGACAATAGCCACCATGCGCGGTGCCTGCCAGTCGAAGTTGCCTTTGAAATAAAGCAGGACTGGACTATCTGCCAAATATTTTAATCTTGATGGGTAATTGTCATCGAGGTAATAGAGCGGTGTTATTTGCAAGCTTTGCATCAGCTCCCATTCGACCTGAGCCCGATCCAGTACCTGTTTTTCGCGGATATATTGAGCCGTTTGTGGCCCTATACCGGGTATCTTCAGCAAGGCTTTTGTGGAGCTGGCAAAAACAGCTTCGGGGCTACCGCAATAGCTGATCAGGTTTTTAGCCGTTATAGGCCCTACATTAGGTAAGAGTGTCAGGCCAATTTTATACAACCAATTTTCCATAACCATCACTGTAGTCGGGATTGAAAAAAAGGGTTAAGATTGAACGGATATTCTGAAAAAAAGGTTGTCATTACTTATTGGCTTTAGCCAGAATAGGCTAAGGATGTCAACATATTCATTCGCGAAAATAAATACAAATTTTCAAATTTGCACTAAAAAAAGACGATGAGCAAAAAGAAAACAACATGGTTACCGCGCTTTGAATTATTGGTGGTTGGTGTATTATTCCTGTCTTTTCTGTTGTGGGCGGTATCAAAATGTAACGCTACCCGTCAAGAATACCAGGTACGACAAGCGAAAGAAGCCCGGGAGGAGCAAATTGCAGACTCATTGGACAGGCTTAGCTATCAAAATATTCAAATAGACACCCAACCCAACGTTAGAAACGCCTTTGATCCTTCTAAATTTGAAGCGGTCACCCCGCTCTACGTTACCATTGAAGGCATGAATATGCGCTCTGGCCCTGGTGTTTCTTACAAAATGCTGGATCGCTTTAAGCTATTCGACCAGGTCTATTTCATGAACGAGGTCAGCAGCACCATTGATACCATCCAACTCGGCAAGATCACTGCCGCTGAGCCTTGGGTTAAAGTAAAGTCGGCCAAAGGCCAGGTGGGCTGGATTTATGGCGCAGGGGTTAGTTATTACAAGAAAAAGCTCGAAGGGGTCGAATAAGATTGCCCAAGACAAGTATTCCTTATATAATGGCAAAAAGCCACCTGAGATCGTATTATTTTGATCCTATCAATGGGTATCAATCTGCTTCATTTGCTCAAAACTGTAGGCAAAGTTCTCCGCATTTTCTTATTTCGTCAACCAGTTTCAGCCTCATTTACGGCATGCCCTTTCTCCAAAAAAAGCTGTGGACGGCCTCCTCCTGCACCTTTGCACACAAAGCCAGCTCCAGCCGCCCACCGCATCTTGGTTTTTTGTGGTTGAAATCAAATCATTGGGAATAAGGGGTGTTTGTCTAGGCTACTAGAAAATCAACTCGCCTGAACAGACGCTTCTTTAGAAAGCAATGCAAACTCACTGATCACAATTTCCGGGCTATATTGGCGATTGCCTTGTTTGTCTTCATAGGACTTATAGACCAACTTGCCGCGAATGGCGACTTCTTTTCCTTTATGGCACAAATTGCCAACCAAATCGGCTAGCTTGCCCCAGGCTACGCAGCGGTGCCATTGGGTTTCCTTGACTTTTTCGCCTTTATTGTTTTTGTAAATCTCGTTGGTGGCCAGCGAAATACTGGCTACCTTATTGCCATTAGAAAATTCGGTGATTTTTGGATCAGTGCCCAAATGGCCGATCAACAGGATGCTGTTTTTGATGTTATTCATCGCTGATAGTTTTTTAAGATTTGAAAAAAATTAGATAAACAGTCCAGTCAGGTTTTCCCTACTGGATCAACATAAATTCATCTACGACTACTTCTGATACTTGCCGCTTGTTGCCTTGCTCGTCCTCGTAACTGCGGTGGGTGAGTTTGCCCTGTACCGCCACTTCTTTTCCTTTTTTCAGTAATACGTGCATGATCTCCGCCACTTTGCCCCAGCCTACCAGTTGGTGCCACTGTACGTCTATAATTTTTTCGCCTTTGGGGGTTTTATACACCTCCTTTGTTGCAATGGATACCCGCGCTATGGCGCTGCCATTTTCCAGTTGCTTGAATTCGACATCTTTGCCTAAGTTGCCGATCAGTTGTACTTTGTTTCTCAGATTATTCATGTTCGACATGTTGAGGTTATGGATTGATTTGGTTGTCGATGCAAAGATGTAGGCCTCGTCAAGTCCTAGCCGTTGAATAAACGTTTAATGCCGTTTGTAAACGTTTGTAAACGTTTGTAAACGGATAATTGAGGTTCAAATATTTGATTTTCAATACATTAAAAAATAAAGACACCTGGATGTGATTTTTATACATTTCTTTTACTTTTTGTTGCTTTGGCAGGTCTGTCGCAGGCTAGTGAGCCAATAGCCTTGGGTTTTAAGTAAGGTGGTAACTTGATATGCCTATTTAGAGAATGAATAAAAAGCGGACAAAATCCCGAAAAGGGCAACGGCATGTTGCCTCACCCCGACCCTGCTGTCCAGCTTTACTGCAAAGTCAGACTCCGGGAAAAAAGCCATAAGTGTTAGAAGCCAGTGAGCAGCCGACCAGGACAGAGAAAGTTTTTGCTATATCGGGTTTGGTGCTTTGGAAGCCCTATGATATATTAACTGTGCGATTCGCATTGGGTCGGAATACACTATTACCAATGCTTATAAGCGCGGTGCGTCATAAAGAGAATTACAATCAAATGAAAAAAGAGAAAATATCATTTCACGAAGCAATAACATTGATCGTCATCACTCTATTCATCTTGATAGCCTCTTGCAATGGACAAGAAAATAGGAATGACATAAAGAGTACGTTAACACAAGCTCAATTAGGAACAACGTATAGTTTATATTTTGCACCGATACTACGGCACTAAACCAATTGCTTATGGCGGCCTGACCATTGTGTCCTCACTCATTATCCAGTTCCGTATGCCCGGAAAAATAAGAGCCATCCAATGATGTTCCTCAAAAAGGGTTCAAATAATCAACCCCCTTACCCCATTCGCTGCCGCATCACCTCGTACAGCATCATCCCCGCAGCAACCGATACATTCAGCGAATCGGTCGTCCCCAACTGAGGAATAACAAACAATTCATTCGCCTTTTCGGCAATGGCTGGGCTGATGCCTTCCCCTTCCGAGCCTAGCACTATGGCCAAACCCTGCTTCATATCCATTTCAAACAGAGCTTTGGTGGCTTTCAAATCGCTGGCTATGACACAAATACCGCATAATTGCAAGTATTCAATGGCATGCACCAGGCTGCCTTCGCGGCAAACCGGAATTTTGTTTAAAGCACCAGCAGAAGTTTTCATGGCTTCGGCATTGACGGAAGCACTTTTCTTCATGGAAATAACGAGGGCATGGGCACCACAGCATTCGGCAGTGCGGGCAATGGCACCAAAATTGCGCACATCGGTGATGCCGTCTAAAAGCAGCAGGAGCGGTATTTTTGACTGCTCAAATAGCCCCGGCAAAAGGTCGTCAATTTTGTAAAAAGGCACAGGCGACTGCAAGGCCATTACGCCCTGATGGTTGCCCCGACTGATACGGTTCATGCCCTCTTTAGGAACTACCTGCAGGGGCACCTGAAATTGCTTGCACAAATGCCGCATCTCTTTTTCAAATTCGCCGCGTATGCCCTGTTGTAAGACGACCTTATCAATGGGAACACCCGATTCCAGCGCTTCTTTTACCGGATGCCGGCCAAACAAAATGATATTATCCTTATCCATAGGATCACAAAGATAAAAAATGTCGGGTAAGCTCTATTTTATTCATTCTAATAACGCATGTCCGTGAACAATTGGGGTATTTAATTACTTTTACCCAGCAAATATTTACTCAAAAAAAATTGGATTAGTATGAAAGCATCCTTTACTCGATTGGGATTAGCATTTCTTGGGCTTTTCCTTGGGGTCGCCTTGCACGGGCAACTCCAGACGCCCCTCGACCTCGCCTTGCGCCACCTGGAGCAGCAGCGCGAGCAATGGCAATTGACAAAAACAGATATTGCCGATGCAGTGGTCAGCGACCAGTATGTTTCCGAACATAACGGCGTGACCCACATTTACTTCAACCAGCGCTATGCTGGCATCGAATTGTACAACGCCATCAACGGCGTTCACATCACCCAAGATGGGAAGGTAGCCTTTGCGACCAACCGGTTCACCCCGGCACTGGAAACCCGCATCAACGCCACCGAACCCCAATTGTCGGCTTTTCAGGCCATCGCCAAAGCCGCAGCCTATCACAACATGTCCATTTCCGGCACCCTGCGCTTGCTGGAGCAGGTTGGAGATCGCCAGTTTCTTTACGAAGGCGGCAATATTTCCAACTCCGACATCAAGGTGCAACTGAAATACCAGTTGATGAAAGATGGCTCCGTGAAATTGGCCTGGGATCTTGCGCTCGATATGCCAACGACTGCCGATTACTGGAGCATGCGCGTAGATGCTATCAGCGGCGAAATTTTGGATCAAAACAACTGGACCGTCTATTGCAACTTTTCCCACCACGAACACAACCAAAGCTGTGGCGTCGGCCAACACCGGGAAATGATCGAATTCATCCCTGTACAAGAGGCACTGCTTTCGCAAAATATGGTTTTAAACGACAATGCTCAATACCGCGTTTATCCCGCGCCTTTTGAAAGCCCATTGGATGGCGATCGCGAAATGGTCATGAACCCTGCCGATCCAAGTGCTTCTCCTTATGGCTGGCACGATGTGAATGGTATGGAAGGTGCAGAATACCGGATTACCCGGGGCAATAACGCGCATGCTTTCCTGGATTTGGATAACACAGATACTTCTAGTGGGGATGAACCAGACGGGGGTGAGCAATTGATTTTTGATTTTCCGATCAATCTGAACCTAGAACCCTCCGAATATCAGGAAGCTGCCGTTACTCAGTTGTTTTACATGAACAACATCATGCACGACATGGCCCATGCTTATGGCATGAATTCTGCAGCAGGTAGCTTTCAGCAAAACAACTACGGCAATGGCGGCGCTGGTGGTGATTATGTGCTGGCACAGGCGCAAGATGGCGGCGGTACCAATAATGCTAATTTTGGCACTCCTCCAGATGGCGGCAATGGCCGTATGCAGATGTACTTGTGGAACTCTGTGAGTGGCAACTTGGTCACGGTATTAGAGCCAACACCCATTGCGGGTAGCTTCGAAGCTGGCACGGCTGACTATGGCACCCCAGTTAGTTCTACCCCCCTAATCGGTGAAGTAGCAGAAGCCTTTGATGGCACGGCTGACCCTGACAAGGCATGCGGCGCTATCGTAAATGGCGATGAGATTACAGGTAAGATTGCTTTGGTGAATCGCGGGTTGTGTTTCTTTGAAGAAAAAACAGTTAATGTAGAAGCGGCGGGAGCTATCGCCCTGATCATTTGCAACTTTGAAGAGGCGGTCATCAACATGGCTGGTGTAGCAGAAGTGCCCGATCCAAGCATCCCTACTGTTATGCTCAAAAACAGCGACTGCCAACTCATCCGCCAGGCACTGGATGCAGGCGTAGTAATACAACTCAAAGTACCGGAAGCTGGCGGCCCCACTTTCCGCGACGGCGACCTCGATAACGGTATCATTGCCCACGAATACGGCCACGGAATTTCCAACCGCTTGACAGGCGGCCCCTCTGCTGCGGGTTGCCTCGGAAATGGGGAGCAAATGGGCGAAGGCTGGAGCGACTTCTTCTCGCTGATCACTTCTGCCAAACCAGGCGACGATGGTGCTATGCCCCGCCCCATCGGTGCTTACGCCAACGGCATTGGCATTCGCCGCAAACCTTACTCCACCGATATGGCCATCAACGACCAAACTTACAAAGATGTAATTGGACAGGGCGTTCATGCGCTGGGCGAAGTTTGGGTAGGTGCTACCTGGGACTTGTACTGGGCCATGACGGATTTGTACGGCTTTGATGCCGACCTGATAAACGGCACTGGTGGCAACAATATGGCCATCCAACTCGTGATGGACGGTATGAAATTGCAAGCTTGCAGCCCCGGCTTCTTGGATGGCCGCGATGCCATATTGATGGCCGACCAACTCAACTACGACGGGCAACACGAGTGTTTGATTTGGGAAGTATTTGCCCGACGGGGTTTGGGCTATTTTGCTGGCCAGGGTAGCTCTGACAGCAATACCGATGGCACCGAAAACTTCGACCCGCGCCCAGAGTGCATCATGGAATTGAAGATCACCAAACGGGTAACTGAATTCATCAACGCCGGCGAAGAAATTACCGTCAACCTCACGGTGACCAATCACAAGGGGGCTGCAGTTAGCGGAGTGAGCGTTCAGGATGAAATTCCGATAGGCGCAGCTTTTGTAGCTGGTTCTGCGACTGGCGCTACAGCAAACGCCACCGCTAATGCCATCACCTTTGAAATAGGCGATATGGCCGATGGCGAAGTGATCCAATTAGCGTACAAACTCTCTACCTCACTCGATGTATTTTCCGGGCGTTTCTTTTTGGATGATGTAGAAACCAACGAAACAGAAAACATCTGGCTTTTTGACATCATAGATCCAATCGGCTTCGATGTTTTTCAGTTGACAGAATTGGCTGCTAACAGTGGCGACCGCAGTTGGTACGTACCCAATGTCGCTACAGTGAATGACCAGGTACTTTATCTGATCGAGCCTTATAATGTGATCGGGGCCAATCCGGCCATGCGCTTTTACCACCGCTACGACACCGAAACGGGCGCCGATGCCGGTTTCATCGAAATTTCCAATAACGGGGGCAGCACTTGGACACGGGTAGAGCAAAACATGATCCGCAATGGCTATCCAGGCATCATCCAATACGGTACTTTTGCGATTCCTTACCTGCAGGCCTTTTCGGGCTTACAAGATGAATGGATCGCTACGTATGTGGATTTGTCGGCTTATGCTGGCCAAAATATTCAGGTGCGTTTCCGTTTTGGATCGGACGACAATACGGCACCATTATCTGCCAATCCAGGCTGGTACATCGACGATATTGAGTTTATGGACTTGTTTAGCTACAACGGCGAGGCCTGCGTGACTTCCAATGAGGGCGACCTGGCTTGCGCAGTAGCTGAAGCCCGCGGAACGATCGTCGAATCTCAAATCGTGAACGCCTCACAGGATCAGGAATTGGCAAATGGCCTGCGTGTTTTTCCTAACCCGGCCAACGATTTGTTGCATATAGCTATGAATTATGAGGGCTTGCAGGAAGTAGAAGTACAACTGCTGAGCGTAGATGGACAAGTTTTGACCCAACAGAGAGCCGATTTGCGCAGTGGCTTCCAAACCATAACTGTTAATACCGCTACTTTGCCTACTGGTTTTTACCTGGTAAAAATCTTTACAGGCAATGCCTTCGCTGTTCAAAAAGTAGTCATCAAATAATAGTGCTACTGATTTGAGTCGCGAAAAGATGGGCTGCTGATGTGGAATTGGCAGCCCATCCATCTTTTCTTCTTTTTTTGTCCTTTGCAAATTCCATTCATCGGAGCGCACTTATTTCAAAAAAATACTATTTTTGCGTAGTCCTCTCAAAAAATTATGGAATTGCACTATCTATTACCTCTATAATATGGAGGTAAGCTCTCTTTCAAGATGTACTTGTTGAGCAAGAAGTGGCGTACTCAAAATGGAGGATGCGCTATTTTTTGGTCACAAAATAAATTCAGCTTTCCCTTCTGCGATTTCAATCAACTTTACAACACACATTTAACTTTGAACCCCATTTATTAAGCGTTCAATTATTGTTTTCAAAAAGAAAACCCAGCGAGCATCGCCGGAAAAACCATTAATAACATGAGAGTTTTTGTATTAGCTATCCTGATGTTGGCCTTTATAAGCCTAAAAGCCCAAATCGAAGTTAGAGTAACCATTGAAAGTGGTACTTCCATCACCACTTGTACAGACATAGGTTCAGCCCCCGACCCACTTTGGGATGTAGAAATCGAAAGCCAGGGCTGGGTAACCTATCCGTTCAATGCCCCTTGCTTCACCAGTGTCCCAAATGACCAATACCTGGCGACCTATCCCTGCCCGGCAGACGTTCCGGCTCAACTGGAGCTTTGTTTTCGGGCTTTTGAAAACGATCCCTTGCTCCCTATCGGTTGTTTGATCAACCGCGACTGCGACGAAACCATCTGCGATTTTTTTACCATTCCTGCACCGGGAAGCAGCATCGCTTATACCCTGAGCTTACCCGCAGGAGGGGCTTCAGAAGGGGCTGTCAATTTTACCATCACGACAAGCGACCTTTCCGCAGGCAATGATATGCTTTGCAATGCCTTCGATATGGGGGTGCTGACCTATGGCGACACCCTGGGAAATATGTTGCAGGGCGGCTTCAATAATTATTGTGCTACCAACGTCAACGAGCCAAGCCCGGCTGCCAGCGGTGCTTTTACTAATGAATACGGGGTTTGGTTTCAATTTACAACGGGTAATAACGTGGGTACTTTACTCGCTATTCAAGCCTTGAGCGATCCCCAAGTGGTAGGCGATTCACTCGATGTACAATTGGCCATCTACGGGTCGAGCAACAACGCCTGCAATGGCAGTATGACACTGCTCACCTGGGCCAATCCCAGCCCCAGCTACGATGCTTTTATGATACTGGATTGCCCTCAACCTAATACGACCTACTACCTGATGGTGGATGGCGCTTTTTCCAATCCCGGGTCTTTACAAGGCGAGTTTGGTTTGCAGGTGATCAATATTGGGGTGGACGATGCGCCCGATTTGGTTTGTAATGCGCTCAGCCTTGGTGCTGTGCCAACAGGTGGGACAGTCAACTCCCCTGAACCTTTGGCCAATTTTTGCGCCACAAGCACAGGTGATCCATTTAGCCCCAATTTTGTCGTTCAATCCTCCGTGTGGTTTAGTTTTGTTGCGCCGCCTTCCGGCCACGTCATTATAGAGGCGATATCCGACACGACAGTGGATTCTATTGGCGTGCAAATGGGCCTATATCGCAGCGCAAGCGGGGTTTGCAGTGGTTTTTTACAACACATTGCCAGCAGTTATACGTTTGAAGATTTGGATGAGACCTTACAAGTCAGTTGCTTGTTTGAAGGACAAACGTATTACATCCTTATAGATGGCGACGGTGCTCAAAATCAAGGCATTTTCACCCTGTCGGTCACCGATGCGGGCGATATTACCCCTGTATTCAATCAGGCGCTCACCATCTGCGATGGCGACCAGATCAGTGTGGGTAGCTCCACCTACACCACATCGGGCGTTTATGCGGATACTATTCCACTTTTTCAGGGTTGTGATAGTATCGTCAATACGACTTTGACGGTTTTGGCACCTATTTCTATTCAGTACAACCAGACGCTGCCCGCCGTAGGCATTGGCACGCCTACGGGGGTTGGTATAGTCGGCGCGAGTGGCGGTGCTGGAAATTATACCTATTTGTGGTGCAACGGCGTGACGGGGCAGAATAACAGCATGTTGGTAGGCGGCAGTGAATGCTGTGTGACAGTGACGGATGGCATGGGCTGCAGCGGAGAAGCCTGTTTTACAATAGATTATGTCAGCCCGATAGAGACCTCTTTTACAGCCAGCCCCGCTTTGTGTTTTGGTGCAGCAAGTGGGGAAATTCAATTTACCGTGAGCGAAGGCCAGGCCCCTTATACGTATGTGTGGTTTAACGGCAATAATACCATCAATGGTAACGGGGTCATCAACGCAGAAAACGAAACGGTGATACTGCCCGATCTGCCAGCCGGCAATTACACCATCCGAATAATGGACGACTTTTTTATGGCCACCATCGAAGTGACCATCACGCAGCCCGAGCCGATGGATATTCAAATAGAAGACATTGTAAATGCCAGTTGTTATAGCTTTTGCGATGGCTCTGCTACTGTGGGGGCAACAGGGGGGACGGGTGCTTACTCCTTCAATTGGAGTAATTTGGAAAACGGGGCCACCATCACTGAGCTTTGTGCAGGCGGCTATCAAGTAACAGCTACCGATATTAATGGCTGCACGGCTACCGATGTGCTGGTCGTAGGTGAACCGGATGAGTTCTTAGCTGAAATCGTGGTTTTGAATGAGATAGATTGCTTTGGCGGCGTAGGCTCCCTGCGGGTTTACTTTAATGGTAGCGCCGCATTAATTGAATGGAGCAACGGGGAAAATACGCCCATCGTCAACACCCTGCCAACAGGCGAATATTCCGTAATGGTTATGAATGCCAATGGCTGTATTGCTTTCGACGATATTGTATTGGAGCAGCCCGCTGAGCCGCTCACGGCAGAGATCGAAATTGTATCGCCCGTGACTTGCCCAGGTGATCAGGATGCCATCTTAATGGCCATTCCGGATGGGCCAGCCGAGGTAATTACTTACAAATGGACCACAGGAAGCCAGGAGAGCAGCATCAGCGGTATAGGCGCAGGACCACATGGTGTAACAGTGACCAATGAGAAGGGTTGCCAGTTCATCCGTTTTATTACCGTACCCGATCCCGATCCCATTGAAGTAGATTTAAAAATCAAAGACCCAACCTGCTTGCCTGGTGGCGAATGGGGGGGAATTATCGTACGCGAAACCTATGGCGGTCGCCCACCTTATTTATATTCCATCGATCAGGAAAACTATCAGGATGTGGGCAGTTTTTCCATTTTACCGCCAGGCTCTTATTACGTGTATATCATGGACATTAGTGGCTGTGAACAAAACGTCACGGCTACGATCAGTGAACCACCAGCCGTAGTGGTCAGTTTGGGTCAGGATACGACCATTAATTTGGGCGATTCTCTCACCTTATTTGCTCAGACCAATCAATCGGGGCTAGTATTCAACTGGGTTTCCACAGATGAAAAATGGACAACCGATATCAATCAAACCACTGTTTTTCCCCTGATATCCAATGCCTATCAAGTGACCGCATTAGATACCGCCACCAATTGTAAGGCTACTGACATTATTTTTATCAGTGTTTCTTCTACGCGGAAGCTGTACATACCGAATGCCTTCAGCCCCAATGGGGATGGCCGCAACGACCTGTTCTACATACACAGCGATGAGGCTGTTCAAAACATCAATTCCATGCGGGTTTTTGCCAGAAATGGCGCACTCGTCTATGAAAGGTTGAATTTCCTGCCCAACGATGACAGCGAAGGTTGGGATGGCATACTGCGAGGTAAACCTCTGGACCCCGGGGTATTTGTATATGTCATTGAGGTGGCGTTCAAGGACGGCGCGACGGAGGTGTTTAGCGGAGATGTGGTGCTGATGAAGTGATGGCTTCAGGTGTCGGCGTGACATGAGCTCACGCCGACATTTCGCCAGAAATCCTTGATTCTGTAGCTTGTGAGCTAAATACTTGAATTTTTTGTGAACAAAATTCTCGTAGCGATTTTTATAATATAAAAAATTATAATAAATTCGCCTCAGAATGTGTGTAAACCCGCTTTATTGCTGAAAAACACAAGACTTTTCCAGTCTTGGTATGAGAAATCCTACATCAACTTAGGGCGTTTTGAGAGCGCTTCTTACCCCTCGTTTTTGCTATTCATGTCATTCATCCTTGTTACAGGTATGCTTGTAACATCAAAACCAAATTATATAAACTATGAAGATCAGCCATCTACTTATTGGGGCTTTATGCCTTTTTTTTACAATTCCTCCCAGAGCTTTCGCTCAAATTCCTGTACAGTGTATTGACAACGTGGTCGTTTCCTTGACCAGCGGTGCTACGGAAATCACGACTTGCGAAGGAGATGGGTTGGCGGAAAGTTATCGCTTTCGGGTGAGTTCTTTCGCCATGCCAACCGGCTATTTGGTCACCGATGAAAACAACGTTATCTTATTAGTAAGCTTGGGTAGCAATATCAACTTCGAAGGTCTCGGAGCGGGTAATCTACGGGTATGGGCCTTTACCTTTTTGGGCCAACTGACCGCTGAGGTCGGCCAAGATGCCGATGAGACCCAGTTGGGGTCCATTTGTTCGGCTTTGTCCGTCAATTTTATCCCGGTCAATAACTTTGTGCCAGACGCAGGTCTGGTAAGCACGATTGATGGCAATACTTCTCAATTTGTATGTCCCGGCGATGGGAATGCAGATGTGGTGGCATTCAGTAACACAACGGGCAGTGACGAAAACTATGCCTACGTCATTACGGATGAAAACAACATCATTTTGGCATTTGCCAATGGTGCCAGTTTTGACTTCGACGGCGCACCGGAGGGTATTTGCCGGGTGTGGGGACTTTCCTATGCCGGTAACATCACTGCTCAGGTAGGCGATAATGCTGCAACCGCTACTCTATCGGATGCCTGTTTTGATTTGTCGGATAACTACATAGAAATCATTCGTACACAGCCTGATGGCGGTACGGTCGCGCTGAGTAACGGCAATACCAGCATCACAGTATGTGTGAGCGACGGCCTATCCGATTTGCTGACCTTCACCGCTCAAAGTGGTTCTCCTGCCCCTTATGTATTTGTCATCACCGATGAAAACAACATCATCTTGGCCATAGCAGATGGCAACATGG
Organism: uncultured Saprospirales bacterium; assembly: GCA_937864265.1. Lineage (GTDB taxonomy): Bacteria > Bacteroidota > Bacteroidia > Chitinophagales > Saprospiraceae > CALMIR01. The sequence continues at coordinate 16,467 of CALMIR010000127.1, forward strand.
CTGATTTTGAGGATGCTGCAACTGGCATTTGCCGCGTATGGGGGCTTTCTTACACAGGCACCATCACCGCTCAAGTGGGCGATGATGCCGCCGCAGTGGCTTTATCAGATGACTGCTTTGACCTATCGGATAACTTCATAGAGGTGCTGCGCCAGCAGGCCGACGGTGGCCAGGTTAGCCTTAGCGATGGTTCGGAAGGCGTGGTGGTCTGCGTAGGCGATGGCGAAGCGGATTTGTTGAGCTTTGTCAATACTTCTACTGGCACCGAAAGTTATACCTACCTGATTACCGATGAAAACAACATCGTACTGGCTTTTGCACCAGACGGCAGCTTTGATTTCGATGGTGCAGGTACGGGTGTTTGCCGGGTATGGGGCTTGGCCTATGCTGGCAACTTGTTGGTACAAGTAGGCGATGACGCCGCAGCTACTGCTCTATCAGATGGGTGCTTTGAATTGTCGGCCAACTTTATCACCGTCAGACGCGAAGCAGTGGATGGTGGAACAGTTGCCATGCCGAATGGCAATACCATCCGCTATACTTGCCCGGGCGACGGCAACCCCGACATCGTGCGCTTCGACAGCACCGGCAGCAGTAGCAGTCAATATGTTTATGTGATAACAGATGAAAACGGCAATATTTTAGCCCTACCTGATGGCGATAGCTTTGATTTTGATGATGCTCCAGCAGGTACTTGCCTGGTATGGGGTTTGGCTTATTCTGGTAACATCACGGCTCAATTGGGTGATAACGCGGCGGCCATAGCTTTAAGCGATGAGTGCTATGACTTGTCCGATAACTTTATCACGGTGGTGCGCGAGGTGCCAGAAGGTGGTGCTGTTGCGATGCCTGATGGCGGCACACTTATTTATACTTGTCCTGGCGATGGCAACGAAGACATCGTTTCTTTTGACAGCACAGGCACTTCATCTGGCCCATACAGCTATGTCATCACAGATGAAAATAATATGATTCTGGCTTTCCCAACAGGCGATAGCTTTGATTTTGATAGCGCACCAGCAGGTGTATGCCGGGTATGGGGCTTAGCTTATACGGGTACTGTAACCGCACAAGTAGGCGATAATGCAGCAGCCGTTGATTTGAGCGACGATTGCTTTGATTTATCCGATAATTTCATCACGGTAATTCGCGAAACGCCAGTGGGCGGCGATGTGGAAATGCCAGGCGGTGGCCGCGAAATTTTCGTATGCCCAGGAGACGGCAACCCCGACGTGGTTCAGTTTGACAGTACCGAAACATCTTCTAATCCTTACGTTTATCTGGTGACGGATGAAAGCAATTTCATTTTCCAAATCCTGACTGAAGATAGCTTCGACTTTGAAAGCCTGCCCGAAGGCATCTATCGGGTTTGGGGTATGGCTTATACAGGAAATATCATTTCCGGTATCGGAAGCAACGCTGGCGATGACCCTCAAACCGACGATTGCTGGGATTTGTCCGATAGCTTTATTTTGGTGCATGTGGCCCATCCAGAGGGTGGTACGGTGGCTACAGAATCTGGTGAAACGGAGGTGCTTACTTGCCCGGGCGATGGCAATGCCGATATTATTAAGATGGACAGCACAGGTACATCAGGACAATACGCCTACGTCATTACCGATGAAAACAATATCATCCTGGATTTGCCTTCTGGCGACAGCTTTGATTTCGACAACGCGCCGGAAGGCGTATGCCGGATTTGGGGGCTGGCTTATACGGGTACTATTCTGGCACAGGTAGGCGACGATGCTGCTGCTGTGCTGTTGACGGATGGCTGTTTTGATTTGTCCGATAACTTTGTGACGGTGGTACGCGAATCTCCATCTGGAGGCACTGTTAGTACAGAAGATGGAGCAACCCTGGTTTATACCTGTCCAGGAGATGGGGTAGCCGATTTGATACAATTTGACAGCGCAGGGGCTTCCAATATCAATTTCATTTACGTAGTAACGGATGAAAACAACGTCATTTTGGCTTTCCCCGATGGAGACAGCGTTGACTTTGAAGAGGCACCAGAAGGCATTTGCCGGGTTTGGGGTCTGGCCTACACAGGCAATATCACGGCACAGGTAGGCGATAATGCCGCTGAAGTATCGCTGAGCGATGATTGCTTTGACCTATCCGATAATTTTGTTACCGTAGTGCGCGAATTGCCGGAAGGCGGTATGGTGGCGATGCCCAATGGCAATACCATCCGCTACACTTGCCCAGGCGATGGCGTGGCCGACGTGGTCAGCTTTGACAGCACGGGTACTTCCGGTGGCGCTTATGCGTATGTCATTACCGATGAAAATAATGTGATCCTGGCTTTCCCAACAGGGGATAGCTTCGATTTTGACGATGCTCCCGCTGGTATTTGCCGGGTATGGGGCTTAGCCTATACAGGCGCTGTGACGGCTCAAGTGGGTGATAATGCCGCTGAAGTGGATTTGGCAGAGGGTTGTTTCGATTTGTCGGATAACTTCATCACCGTGGTGCGGGAAGTACCAGAAGGTGGAAATGTGGCGATGCCCAATGGCAGCACGATACGTTATACTTGCCCGGGCGACGGCGTGGCCGACCTGGTCAGCTTTGACAGCACGGGTACTTCCAGCGGCCCTTATGCTTATGTCATTACCGATGAAAATAATGTGATCCTGGCTTTCCCAGATGGCGATAGCTTCGACTTTGACGATGCTCCCGCTGGTATTTGCCGGGTATGGGGCTTAGCCTATACAGGTGCTGTGACAGCACAAGTGGGAGATAATGCGGCGGATGTAGCCTTGAGTAGTGATTGTTGGGATTTGTCGGATAATTTCATCACGGTAGTACGGGAAACGCCTGAGGGCGGTTCAGTGGCGATGCCCAATGGCAACACCATCCGCTACACCTGTCCTGGTGACGGCATGGCTGATATTGTGAGCTTTGATAGCTTGGGCGCTTCCTCTGGCCCTTATGTATATGTCGTTACGGATGAAAACAACCTTATTTTGGCGATAGCCGATGGCGACAGCTTTGATTTTGATGGCGCACCAGAAGGCACTTGCCGGGTATGGGGCTTGGCTTATACCGGCATGATTACTGCGCAAATTGGTGACAATGCGGCGGAAGTGGCCTTGAGCAACGATTGCTGGGATTTGTCGGATAATTTCATCACGGTAATTCGTCAAGTGCCAGTAGGTGGCACCGTGAGTTATGCAGATGGCGGCGCTGTTCAATATACCTGCCCTGGCGATGGCAATGCGGATGTGTTGCATTTTGACAGTACAGGTGCTGTTGGTGCCGGCTTCCTGTATGTGATTACAGATGAGCAAAACATCATCCTGGCTACTACGGCTGCGGATAGCTTTGATTTTGATGAGTCGCCTGAAGGTATATGCAGGATATGGGGCTTGGCTTATACCGGAAGTGTAATTGCCGAGGTAGGCGACACGGCTTCTGTGGCAACGCTTACAGATGATTGCTGGGCTTTGTCGGATAATTATATTGTCGTGATTCGTCAGACTCCAATAGCTGGAACAGTTGTCTTAGAAGGAGGATCAACAGAAATCTATACCTGCCCCGGCGATGGCAATGCCGATTTGCTGGCCTTTGACAGCCTGAATACTTCGCTTAATTTTTATACCTATGTTATCACGGATGAAAACAACGTCATCCTGGCCTTGCCCGATGGCGATAGCTTTGATTTTGAAGATGCACCAGAAGGCACTTGCCGGGTATGGGGACTTTCCTATACAGGCACCATCACGGCACAGGTAGGCGATACGGCTTCGGTAGTTGCACTGACAGATGATTGCTTCGACTTATCCGATAATTTTATCACCGTAGTTCGTGTTGTGCCAGAAGGCGGTACAGTAGCTACAAATGGCAGTACGATCCGCTATATCTGTCCGGGTGATGGCAACGCCGACATCATTCCATTCGACAGTACGGGTACGGCGGGTCAGGCTTACGCTTATGTCATTACGGATGAAAACAACAATATCCTGGCTTTTCCCGATGGCGATAGCTTCGATTTTGACGAAGCACCAGCAGGCGTTTGCCGGATATGGGGTCTGGCCTACAACGGAAATGTAACCGCCCAAGTGGGTGACAATGCTGCGGAAGTAGCCCTAAGCGATGATTGTTTTGATTTGTCCGACAACTTCATCACCGTTATCCGCGAAACACCGGAAGGCGGCATGGTGGCAACAGAAGACGGCTTATTGGAAGTAACTACCTGCCCAGGCGATGGCAATGCTGATATAGTGACTATGGACAGTACCGGTACAGCCGGGCTATATGTTTATGTGATCACCGACGAAAACAACAATATTCTAGTTTTCGCAGGCGGGGATATGATTGACTTTGAATTGGCTGGCATTGGGGTAGCTCGCGTATGGGGCTTGGCTTACACGGGTAATATACTGGCTGAAATAGGCGATAATGCAGCAACGGTTCAGTTGACGGATGATTGTTTTGACCTCTCGGATAACTTCGTTACAGTAATTCGCACTGCCCCGATGGGTGGATCAGTGAGCACAGAAACTGGCGAAACGCTGGTTTATACTTGTCCAGGCGATGGTGTAGCCGATGTAGTTAGCTTTGACAGCACAGGTGCGGTTGGGGCAAATTTTGCTTACATCGTCACCGACGAAAACAATATCATCCTGGGTTTACCCGCAGGCGATGAGGTAGATTTTGAAGAGGCAGGAACAGGCACTTGCCGGGTGTGGGGCTTAGCCTACAACGGCAACTTTACCGCCGAGGTTGGCGATGATGCTACTGGTGGCGGCTTGTCAGATGATTGTTATGCCCTTTCGGAAAACTTCATCACCGTTGTCCGCGAATTGCCACAGGGCGGCACCGTAGCGACTGCCGATGGAGCGCCTGTTGTAACGATTTGTCCTGGCGATGGCAGCGAAGATGTCGTCAGTTTTGTAAGTATGGATAATTTGGGTGCCAATTATGTTTTTGTGATAACGGATGAAAACAACGTTATTTTGAACGTCATAGATGGCAATAGTTTTGATTTTGAAGCTTCCACTCCTAGCGTTTGCCGGGTATGGGGCTTGGCTTATAACGGTAACTTGACGGCTCAAATTGGCGATAATGCTGCTGAAGTGGCACTGAGCGATGCTTGTTTTGACCTTTCGGATAACTTCGTTATAGTCGTCAAAACACAACCTGATGGTGGATCCATTACAACAGCAGATGGCAGCATTTCGGTGGATATTTGCGTAGGTGACGGCAGCAGTGACTTGGTAGAAATCTTAGTGGATGGTGCTTCCAGCGACAATTATGGATTCCTCATCACCGACGACAATGATATTTTCCTGGCTTTCCTCAATGAACCCTTCTTTGATTTTGGTAACGCCACAGGCGGCACCTATCGCATTTATGGTATTTCTTATATCGGTTTGATAGACCTGTTCCCTGGGGATAATATTTTTGGGGTAACCATCTCCGATGAATGCCACGACTTGTCCAATAACTTCATTGAGATCAACGCTACCGGCGTAGATGGCGGTGTTATTTTCTCTAATTTGGGTCAAGGGCCAACTTACCTTTGCCCTGGTGACGGACAAAGCGATGAACTGGAATTTATCACAACTACATCAACACCCGAAGCCGATTACATTTTTGTGGTAACCAATGAAAACGATGTCGTCCTCGGCTTTATTCCCGATAATAATTTGTTTGATTTTGAACTGGCAGGCACCGGCATTTCTAAAATATGGGGTATTTCCTACACCGGCAACCTGACCTTTACCATTGGCAACATTATTACCAACACCCCTCTATCGGATGGTTGTTATGCCCTTTCAGACAACAGCATTACGATAGTACGCGACCAACCCGAAGGCGGCATGATCGCTTCTTCTGAAGGAGAAGATGACATTTTGGTTTGCCCAGGGCCTGATGGTGGCGTAATTGAATTCACGACGACCAGCACTTCCCTCACGGCCTACATTTATCTCATCACAGATACCGATAATGTGGTGTTGGATGTTTCGGAAGATGGCCTTTACGACTTTGCCAACTTGCCGATCGGCCAGTATCGCGTGTGGGGCTTGTCTTATACCGATGAATTGGTGGACTTGATTGGTGTCAACGCAGCGGAGACCGCGCTCTCCAATACCTGCTTTGAGTTGTCGGCCAATTTCATCAGCGTAACGCGCGGACCATCAGTGGACGGCGGTGTAGTTGCTTCGCTGCTGGACGGTCGGGATACCATTTACACTTGTATGGATGGATTGTCCGACTTGGTGGTCATGAATACTACGAGCACGGATACGACCTATCAATACATTATTACCGGAGCTGGCAATAATGTGATCGTAGCGGATGTAGAAGGTGATTTGATTGACTTTGAAGGTGCTGCCGACGGGGAATACCACATTTGGGGTATTTCGTTCTACGGCGATTTGTTACTCAATTTTGGCAACAACATCCTGACTACTCCCGTATCGGATAGCTGCTTTGCGATCTCTGCCAATTTTGTGACGGTATTCCGCGACAATCCAGAAGGCGCTACGGTATCCACTTCTGAAGGACAGGACACCATTATGGTCGTTGTGGGCGATGGGGTAGAGGACGAAATAAGTTTCGTCAATACCAGTACCTCATTGACGCAATATGCTTACGTGGTGACTGACGAAAACAATAGCATCCTGGAGATAGTGGATGGTGATACGCAGAATTTTGAAGGAGCTACGCCTGGCACTTGCCGGGTATGGGGCTTGGCCTATACCGGTAATTTATTGGCTCAGGTCGGCGATGTAGCCACCGATGTGGCTTTGTCTGATGGCTGCTTCGATTTGTCCGATAACTTTGTACTGGTAATCCGGGTCGATGCTTTACCCGTGCCTGGTGAACAAGACGCTGTTGCAGCAAACGCCTTGATCCAGCGTTTGGATGTGCATCCGAATCCGGCTCGGGAGATATTGACGGTTCGTTTTGAATTGGGCGAAGCTGCTGAATCCCTCAGCACCTTGCAGGTAATGGATGCTACCGGACGCCTGATGCAATTGGAGCGCGTAGCCTCTGTTGCTGGCGAAAACAACTATACGCTTTCTGTAAGCGACTGGGCTTCTGGGTTGTATGTTGTATTCCTAAATAATGGACAAGAAGTACAAGCGCTGAAATTCCTGGTGAACAGGGATTGATGCCAACTGAGATCACATGACAAAAAAGCCCTTTCGGATGCCTATTCGGAAGGGCTTTTTAATTTCACCTAGAATGCCAAGACTAGTTGCCTTGGAGTATCCCCCCACCCAACCCCATCTTTCCCAGTAGAAAAAAGAGCCAGACCTTTGCTCCCAAACCAAAGATATGAGCGACAAAGAAAGAGAGGATCACCTGGCCGCTTGGCGTGTCAGCGGCCTAACCCGGCCAGCCTACTGTAAGGCATTGGGAGAAACCATTTTTTCATTTTGGACAATCTACCTTTCTTAAAATCGTCATTTGCAGTTTCCTTTAACTTCTCAAAATGCGACTTGCTGTCAAATCCATTATGTTGAAAATTTATTTCTGCAGTATCAAGATAGTAATCAAGTGTCGCAATAACTAAATCATGATATTTCTCAAGTTCTATCTTTCTATCCTCCATCTTCTTTAAAGTTAATGTGTCTTTTTATTGATTATTCCACCAATTTATAATTTCCTCGGTCAATTGATGAATGTCATTGTCAATAGGGTCTAAACCGTAATAAATTATCAATTCACTTTTTAATACCCTAAATAACTTTTCTTTATCCACCCCCTTTGTCAAATGACTTAGAATTTTATGATTCAAAGCGTCAAACTCATCAGATGGTGCACCATGTATCAAATCCCAACTATTTATCAGTTTTCTTAAATCCTTTTCCCAATAATAAAATTGACTCTTCATAAATTGCTCTATCTATCTTATAGTGCACTGTGCAAATGACGCAGAACGGTCTCGGCTATGCGTAGTGCGGGATTTCAAGGCACTTCACTTTCCGTTTAGTAGATAGTTTATTTAATGTAATTGATTTAATATCAGCACTTTAGACCGCATTGCGTAAGTCCATTGTGTGTGCCTCGAATGAATACATAGGCTCTCCTACCGTAAAGTTAGAACAAATGAAGAATTTGTTGCGGAAAAAAAAAATACGATGGAAGCTAAGAACTAAGGGGTGGAAGCCCCTCACAGGCGAGTTGCCGAAGCCTGTAGCAAGCCGCAAGGGCGCTTACCGTGAGGTAAGGTCTGAAGTAAGCGGGACTGCAATCCCGATAGCTATCGGGACGGTACGGACGAACAGGAACTGCATAAGAGGCCAGGTTGGAAGGGTAAGTTACTCCCAATGCTATCAACTGGCTGCCTCACCGTATGCAACCCGATCTGTTATCATCTTTTTTGGTTTGAGGTAGATGGGGTTGGGTAGGGGGATACGCTTTGCCTAATCCCGCAAAGGAGGCTGGCACTTGGCACTAAGCCAAATCATGCACCAGGCAATAAGCATCGAACGCCTTGAAATGCGCGGCTATCGTACCTTCCTTGACTATTACCTTACCTTAAAGTACGGAAAACAACCGTCTAATGAACCGCCCAGTACGTGACCCGTACGCTGGGTGGTGTGAGAGGGCTGCGGTGGGGCATCTTGGCTCACCGTTCCCTACTCGATTAGCGGCGTTTACCAATCTATATTATCGGATATGATAATTTCGTTTTTTTGTAAGTGGTGTGTTGTTTTCATTGGAATAGTTTTAAATTTCAAAGAGTATTTGTTTGCTAAGGCTCTTATTTCATCTGTATCGTCATAGGTTAACATGAACCTGCCCTGAATTTTTGCAGCCAACTCAAATAGTTTTTCATGATCTATATTGTAGTAAGTATAAAGTCTTTTACCTGCAACAGTATAAGGCGGGTCAATAAAAAAATAAGTGTTTTTATCGTTTGCGTAGTGCTCAATCACTTCAAAAGCGTCTTTTCTGTGAAAATCAATTTTATGGCTTATATACTTGATACTTGTTATTCTGTCTCGTAGCGTGCTAGGATACCATCTTGACCCAATGCCCTTCCCATTTTCTCCTGTTTTAATAAACCCGGATCCTTTGGCTATTATCCCGCCATGCAGCACCCTGTTTTTCAGAATAGTGCAAAATGCCTGTTGTTCTAAATCATTGCCTTCCCGTTGGAGTTCTCGCTGCACGTTTTCGCTTGTCAGTTCAAAGTGGTAAATCTTATCCGCAAGACGGTCATTGCCCCCGTTCAGTACGACCTCCCATACTGCCGCTATTTCTGGGTCAATTTCTGTCATAATGATTTTTTCGGACAAGTCTTCAAAAGCGGCTGTCAAACTCACAATACCACCTCCTGCAAATGGTTCGATTAGTAAATTTATCTTTTTGCGGTCCTGCTTCAACCATTCGCGCACAGTTGGTATCAGCCATGTTTTACCGCCAGGGTATCGAAAAGGGCTGCGTTGTGGTACACTGGCCACATTGACCACTCGGTGTTGTGGTGTATTTTGTGTCTCGTCTTCAAAAAAAGATAACTGTTTGTTTTTCATAGGTCATTGGCTTATAATATCCATTAATGAAGGCGCATCAGGTTCACCACTTTCCAATTGCTCATCTAACTTGCCTTGCAATTGTTGCAAAAAATCCGACATATCGCCCGGCTCCGGAGTTGTGACTTTGAGTAGTGCTGCCTCGAATGCTGTATAAACCGTTTCAACTAAGGTAAGGCGAAATCGGTTTTGATGTTCATCGTGAACCAAATCATACAAAAACCAAGCAATATCAGCTACATTTTTGTCAACTACAGGAAGGGAAGGGAGCGTTTCAAAAAACGTCTTTTGAAGGGCAACCGCTTGTTTTTTACGCCACGATTTTAAGATGCCACCTTTGTACAGCATTTCAGGAATCAAGCGTTTACGCGACGAAGAAAGATAATCAGGCTTAGGAGTGTTATAACCTGAACGCCACGTAAATTCGGCAGAAGGGCTCTCTAAATAAGCATCAAAAGGGTTTCGTAGGTTGCCTGATATGTAAACGCCCTGCACCTCCAATGACATAAAATCTGTCAGTCTGCCCTTATCGTCATATGCAACAAGCACAAAATCTATATTTCCTGCACTTTGTCCATTTCGATCATTGAGTTTTACTTCTGTTAATGAAGTCCACTTGGTGTTTGTCGAAAAAGCAACTGTGCAGCATTTTCAACTATAAGCCAGTCTTCCCTGAAACGAACGGGACATGTAATGACTGGTTTGTTATTGTGATGTACCGAACATATACCCAATGGATTATTGGCTTTATCCTTTGTGCAACTTGGCACTTTATTATTGAAAGGGCAAAGTTTTTGATTGCGATACCGCATTGCTTGGGCAGAATCGTTCCATATGGGAAAGCCAAATATCTCCGCTAATGGCTGGTTTGTGCTTTTATCATCTTTCATGCTGCAAAGGTACGGTTTTTATCGTACGATAGCATTTTAGACAACGTTTTCGGGCTTGGCGAAGGTGGCGATTTTTAGCACAAAACTTCAATCGAAGCACCGAACTTCAAATTTAGTAAAAACTGTCATACGAAGCATGAAACCGCCACTTTTGCCAAACCCGTGTTGGGCGTTCGTTGTTTTTTTTCGTTTGTTGTTGTCTGTTTCATTTTTAGTCGTACTTTTGTAACCATTGTATAAGGTTAAATAACTTGGTTATGAAAGAATATTTGTCGCTGTCAGAAGCATCTGAACTTATTGGTAAAAGCAAAGAAACACTTAGACGTTGGGATAGAGAAGGTAAACTGTCTGCTGTCCGTGAGCCTATGAGTAATTACCGTGTTTATAAGCGAGAACAAGTCGAAACACTTTTTGCTGATTTTTTTAGTCACGATGTAGAAGATACTGTTTCTAACTATGTTGAACCGCATAATGAATATACTGTATTAGAATTGTTTGCCGGAGCCGGTGGCTTGGCAGTTGGTTTGGAAAAAGCTGGATTGAAATGTGTCGCATTGAATGAGATTGATAAATGGGCTTGTCAAACTTTGCGAAAAAATCGTCCAAACTGGAAAGTCTTGGAGGGCGATATAAAAGCTTTTGACTTTACAGAATATCATAATACAGTCGATGTGGTAACTGGAGGTTTCCCTTGTCAAGCGTTTAGCTATGCAGGTAAAAAACTGGGACTTGCTGATGCAAGAGGAACTTTGTTTTATGAGTTTGCAAGAGTTGTCAAAGAAGTTAACCCACCGATTTGTATTGGTGAAAACGTCCGTGGCCTTCTTAGTCACGAAAATGGAAAAACTTTGCAAGGAATGATTTCAATTTTAGATGAAATTGGCTACAGTGTTGCTCCTGTCCAAGTTTTAAAAGCAATAAACTTTAAAGTGCCACAAAAACGAGAGCGTCTAATATTGGTTGGTGTTAGAAAAGACATTGAATTGAAATACGAATATCCAAAACCGCACAATAAAATTTACAATTTAAAAGATGCATTAAAGAAAGGCGAACTTTACGAAACAAATGTTCCAAAGTCGCCTGGTGCAAAATATCCGCAAAGCAAAAAAGCGGTTTTAGATTTAGTGCCACAAAAAGGATATTGGCGTGATTTACCACTTGATATTCAAAAAGAATTTATGGGTGGAAGTTTTCATTTAGGTGGCGGTAAAACAGGAATTGCAAGGCGTATTGGTTGGGATGAACCTTGTTTAACATTAACTTGTAGTCCTGCTCAAAAACAAACTGAAAGATGTCACCCCGAAGAGACTCGACCTTTTACAGTTCGAGAATATGCTCGAATCCAAACTTTCCCCGATGATTGGGCTTTTGAGGGTTCTATGGCTCAACAATACAAACAAATTGGAAATGCCGTTCCTGTTAATTTAGGTACAGAGGTCGGATATTCGATTGTAAAGTTTTTAAATCAGTACTATAATTTGTCAAAGCCAAGATAATAACTGTAATTCTCAAAAGTAATCTGGTCTAAAACTGTCCTTTTGCTGGTTTTAGTTTCCGATTTGATTTCTTCTAATGCAGAGTTTTCAGCAATTTCTTCGGCTTCTTCAACTGATTTCAGATAGTCTTTTATTGCGTTTGGTAGAGCTTTGTATAATTTTAACATTGCATATTGTTGTCCTGATAACAGAGCATAGAATTGGTCTCCTGAAATTTTATAAACTCTGCTATGACTGTATTCTTTTCCATTTATGTCACCGCTCCATAATTCACAAAAGCTGCCTTTGGCTAAGATTTGCACCCAATAACATTTTGCTTGTTTGTAGTCGTCTGCGTATCGTTTTAATTTCTGAAAGAGTGCTTCGGCAGCACTACTGTTCATAGTATTATGTTTGTTTTTGATGTCAGCAAAAAGTGTGTTGTCTGTTGCTTTGATGTCATAACCGCTCAAGTTTCCTGCTTCAAAGCCTATAATACCGCCTAAAATTTGTTCGTGAAAAGTTCCAATTGAATTATTGATGGATTTATCAATCTGTCTCAAAATCTCTGATTGAATTAACTTTTCTTCGTCAATGTCATTGAATTTTGAATCGAAGGTAAGTTTGATTGTGTCAACCTTGTTTGAGTAAAAGTTCTTTTTTGTGATGTTGTTTTTCGCCTTCAAATATGCGTTGTGAAGATTCCCAATACAGGTCAACAAATGTTCGTCAGTTATAAAGTTTACGTATTTATTTTTCATTCAATCGTGTCGTTATTAAAGTAGCAAAGTTAGCATTTATTGTTGATTCTCTGTCTCGGGTACGGTCTCTTTACAATGACGCCCAACGTTTAGTGCAGACGACGGCCCGACGTTTAGGAGGGTTGGCCGTTCTGCACTTTGTTCTCGGCTCATTTAATTACTTTCAGCGATTTTAGCAGATTAATCACAAAGCTACCAAAAGACCACAAACCACTTAATCCCAATATTCCCGCAAGAATTTTTTTAAGCAAATCCCAAGAGGTTGTATAATTGTAAAGCAATATTCCCAATATGGACAAAATCACAAAGACGCTGAGCCAAGTCAGAAATCGCTTTACATACTTTCCTTGGGCGTCAAGTTTTGACGAAAGCTGTTCTAATTGAGTTAAATTGTCCTTATTGAATTTTTCCGATTCTACATATTTTTTCTCTAATTGATTAATCTTTTCATTAAGTTCCTGATTTTCGATCTGTTTCTTTTCTTGTTCTTCCTGTTTATTCTTAATAACTTGTTGTTGGGCAGCCCTTCTGTTCCTTTCTTTCTCGACTAATTTATGTGCTTCTACATTAAATTCTTCTTTTTTCCCATCATATATCAATTGATTAATTTTAGAGATATTCTTTGCCGATTGATATACAACCGATGATAAAAGAATTTCATAGTCCTCTTTTGAAATATCTTCTGTTGATTTCAAATTTTTATCAAACTCATTAATCAATTCCTTGCTGGCTATTTCATCTCGAATAGTCATAGCAATGATCTCACTTAAACCAATTTTTTTAACCTTTTTCGCCAAATTTAGCGGGTTCTTTAACCAAAGTAAACAAGCAAGAGTATCAGGAAGTGTAAGTTCGGGGACACAACCAGGACTAATTTTTTGTAAATTAAAGAATAATAAGTCTTTGTTGGCTGTAAGGAACCAGCTATTGGCATTTTGGTGAACACGTATAGCTCCACCTCTTTTTTCTCTAACAAACAAATATGCACTTACATCATGTATTGCATTTGCTTCTTTGTACCTTTTTTCCTTCAAATCTTTCAGGTCATTAGATTTTTTATATTCTTCGATTTTTTTTGCAGATATGTCTTCCTTAATAATTTTAAGCGTTTTTTCCAACTCCACCTCTAACTTACCTTGAATGGTCATCAACCATGCTTTATTTTTTTTCCTTCTAATGCAAGCATCGTTGATTGTAGTCGTAGGATATTGTGAATTGTAATTATTTATTGCATTGGAAAGAATAAAGTTTATTTCTTCAAGTGTAATGTTTAAAACTCTCAATTTCCCTCCTACCGATTTAATCAAGTCCAAAATTTCAATTACGGGCATAGTATCAGATTCGCCCTGTAAATCCATTGCTTTGAGAATAATTTGAGTATCAAGGTAATAAGTCTCCCCCTGCGAAAACTTGGCAGCAAAATCAATTTCCGTCTCTAAAAGCGAAGCGACTAATGAACCAAGATATAGGTTTTCAGCAATTTCATAAAGTTGATGATGATTTGCTTCGATGTATTCTAAGAAATTGACATGTTGAATAAAAGACTGCTCGATATCATTTCTTTCAATGTGCTTTTTTCCGCTAAAAAATGCAGTAATCTTATTTTTATTGGTGTTTATAAAGTCAGAAAACGATGGTGTTTGCTCAGTATTTTCTCCTTGTTTCTGTAAATAGGTTTGGAAGGCTTGTTGAAGAAAGTTTACATCTCTGCTGCCCTGTTTATATCTCTCTTCATTATCTAAAAACGCATATTCCTTGACCTCAAAAGATTTACCATTTTCCATTAACTTAAATCCATTATTCGCCTTTTCTCTTCTTGACATAGCAGACTCAATTGCTCTAAGAATATGGCGAACCACAAGGATGGGAATATCTATGTCATACAATTCTTTAATAGCTTCTTGAATATCGGTATCAAAACCTGAGGTTTTTCCTTTAAGATTATAGTAACTCAAAGCTCGCTTAGTAACCGGTATGAATACACCCTTAAATATATCAGACTGTCGTTCAGTCAACGCAGCTAAAAAGCAGTATGATGTTAAAATCTTTTCTTGTTCTTCCATTAAGAATTTACATTATGTCGTGAATGTTTTTTCCTTTTTAGTTGCCGAGAACGGTTGCTTCCTTGCATACCGCCGCGCTTAGCGAGCGGTTGACAAGGAAGTATTGTTGGGTGTTTTATATACCTCCAAGTTCGCGAACTTTAATAGGTGGTTTGATGCCAAGTTTGTCTGTAAACTCTTTTGTTGTCCTACATGTTGACTTTATTTTTACTATATTGTCTAATCTTATTTTACCTATTGTTTTATCTTCCTCAAAATAAAAAGCATCGCAATCTCCTAATTCTTCGCTATAAAAGTAATTCTGTACATGAAATAAGTCTCTGTACCTTCTAAAAGTATTAAATACATATATCGTAGTATCTCTATTTTGCTCATTTTTATACCCATATTCAGCCACCCACAATCGATGCTTAGGTTGTTCAGAACTCAGTAACCAATCAAAATATTCTTTGTTTGACAAGTAAATAAATCCAGCGATAAACATCAAAATTATATTTCCAGCGATAAGCACCCTATATTTATTTCTTATTAACTTAACCTTATGCTCTTGTTGCCTTTGTATCTCATCAAATTCATACTTAGAAACATAAGGCTCGTAAGAATTAGATTTGTATTGGTCATGGCTTAGAACATTTGATTCATTTAAATTCTCGGTTTCAAATTTATTATTATGTAATGGCATACCTATTAGGTCTTTCTTGAAACGATTCCAATACTGATTTTTAGCACTAAAAGTTTTTTGCCATTTATCAATATCTTCTGGTTTAAAGCCATATAGATAGCTACTTAATACTTCAATTGTCCTTTGCGTTGGAAGTTTATTTATGTTCAACTCGCCAATAATGACTGACCTAATATTGTCTTGAAATCCTTTCCCTTCATTTACTTCGCTTCTAAATGCTACAGGGAAAATTGCCTGTAACTCATCCCTAAGCAAATTAACTTCAGAACTGAAGGATGCACTTTCTGGGTCTGGAACTCTACCTTGAAATTTCTTTTTCCATACTTGAACTATAAGTTGATTCAAATATGAAAAATCACTTTTCTGAATTGAATTTGCCATAATAATTTGATGATCAATGTTTTAAAATCTCTTTATGTTCTCTGGATTTACTCTCGTGGTAGTCTCTTAGTCGAGAATAATTTTGTGGCACGAGAACCTAAAAATCTCGTAGGTCAGTTTGAGGCACCTATACCAAAGCCTCATTAAATTTTAACATTGAAAAAAATGAAGTACACAACAAGTTTAATCGTACTCAACGTACTCCCAATTTTTTTAAGCCTGACCTTGGTCTTTTCTCTACAAAGTTGTAAAGAAGAAGTTGGCGTTTGTAATGACTTAGACATGGACACTATCTGTGATATTAATGATGATGACATTGATGGCGATTTTATCCGAAACGAAAACGATCCATTTCCGAGCGACCGTTATATTTGTGGAGACACGGATTCTGATGGATGTGATGATTGTGAATCATTAGGTTATTCGACTCCTCAATTTGATGGCTGTTCCACGCCGCCTGCTGCCACTATGCCAGAAGCAGAAGTTTTGGCTCATTTGAAAGATTTTGGAGATAAAGGATATGCCCAACAACCTGCTTCTCTTGGAACAGCAGGTCTTGGCAGGCAAATTGAAGGAATTATCATTAGAATTTATAAGGGGGATGCTAAGGTTAGGTATAAAGGATATTTTCAAGACCTCGGCAATGGAGATTGGGTTTACAATGGAGACCTTTGTGGTACGCGAAATCAAAAAAGACGTTTGGAGGCTTTCTGGGTTGAGTTTGTAGACCAATCGGACAAGGACAAGTATTCCATTCAATACACCTGCTATGCTCAATCCAGAGGTTGGCTTCCTTGGTCTAAAGATGGGCAAATGAGTGGCACAGTAGGCGAGGGTCGCCAACTTGAGGATATAAGAGTTTTGATTGTTCCTAAATAAATTAAGGTTCAAGGCATTTGGCTGCGTTGCACTTGCACGCAGCCAAATGCCAAATGCATTATCCATTTTTATATATTTTAGTTACGCCCAACAAGCGTACTCACGCACTTCGCCTTTTACTTAGCCACCCGAGGTGCGTGTATATCCGCTATAGAAGAAGCTGCCTGTTTGGCGCAATAAGCTGAAAATCAATTAAATAAACTAGATTACTCCCCCACCAAGCTCATGCTTCCCGCCACCCATGCCTAGCCGTTTACAAACGATTATAATCGTTTGTAAACGTTTGTAATCGGCTAGTACGATCTAAATAAAATACGCAAGCAATATACGACAGGGCTTTCAAAACAACAAGGTTGGCACAAAAAAAATGTGGTTCTTTGACAAGTCAGGTAGAGATGGCAAGCCCTATTTAGCGGGGTACTTCGAGTGCCTCGCTAAATTGTGGGAAAGAACTAAGGATGTTAGCACATGCTATTGATTTTTCAGACATTTTCCCCTTAGCTGAGGTTTTTTGCGATCTTTTGTTGTATTCTAATTGCGATGAATTACCGCACTCCCGCACTTCGTCTATCCGATTACAAAAGGTTATAATCGGCTATTTCGATCAGCGCGAATATCAAACACAGCTGCCAAAGCACCAAACCGATAAAGCGAAAATCGCCATGATGCCTATTACCCCCGCAAGTTCAACCGAGACTATTCCTGTGCTGTTTGATACTGGGCTAATTGAATGGCACCGGTTGCTACAACTTGTCTGCCATTGGACAGCAAGGTTGACCTTGCAAATGTCCCTCAAGCGACAACGGCATGCGGATTGGGCAAAAGCAGAATAAACCCCCGGCACAAAAAAGTGTTCTATAATAGAATCAAAAAAAGGAGTTCGACATGTTAAACTGGTTAGATGTAATCCGATTTGCCAGAAAGGGTAATCCAAATCCTGCTCGCCGGGTGGAAAAGTCAAAGGAGGAATGGCAATCGCAACTTACCCCCGAGCAGTACCGGGTTACCAGGGAACACGGCACTGAGCGGGCTTTTTCTGGCGAGTTTTGTGAGCTTTATGAGCCGGCCCTCTATGGTTGTGTTTGCTGCGACAGTTGGTTATTCGATAGCCGGGAAAAATTTGAATCGGGCACCGGTTGGCCCAGTTTTACCCAGCCAGTACTGGAGAACGCGATCAAATACATAGAAGACAACAGCTTAGGCATGCGCCGTGTGGAGGTACAGTGCAATGTGTGCGATGCGCACCTCGGGCATGTATTCCCGGATGGCCCCATGCCTAGTGGCTTGCGTTATTGCATTAATTCTGTTTCGCTGAAAAAAGTGAGTACCACAGCACTTCAAACGGCTACATTTGGCGGGGGCTGCTTTTGGTGTACAGAAGCCCTATTCCTGGCATTAAATGGCGTGGAAAGTGTCGTTTCGGGTTATAGCGGTGGCGAAGTGGACAATCCTACTTATCAGCAGGTATGTTCAGGTACTACGGGGCATGCTGAGGTGATTCAGGTCATCTTTGACAGCAGCATCATTAGCTACGACGATTTGGTACGCATACACCTGCACACCCACAATCCGACTACCCTCAACCGACAAGGCGCAGACGTGGGCACCCAGTATCGCTCGGTCATTTTTTACCACAATGAGGAACAAAAGGCCATTGCCGAGCAGGTTGTCGCCGAAGAAGCGGCTAGTTTTGATGCGCCTATTGTAACAGAAGTTAGCCCTTTCCAGCAGTTTTTTAAGGCTGAAAATTACCATCAAGACTATTACAGCAGGAATACTACCCAGCCATATTGCAGTATCGTGATTTCGCCAAAGCTGCAAAAAATGAGGGAAAAATACGCTTCCAAACTGAAAAAAGACCAGGGCGAGCAGCTATTGGCTCAATGATCTGACCATGAAGCAGTCCACACTTAAAATTGCTAATGCCCAGGGGCACTTGCTCCATGCTTACCTGGAACTGCCTGCTGACCAAAAGCCGAGGTATTATGCGGTATTTGCACATTGCTTTACCTGCAGTAGCAATTTTAACGCGGCTCTTCACATCAGTCACGCGCTGACCCGCCACGGCTTTGGCGTGCTGCGTTTTGATTTCACAGGACTGGGCAACAGCGAAGGAGATTTTGCCGATAGCCATTTTTCGGCTAATATAGCAGACTTGATTGCTGTACATCAATATATGGAAAAACACTATGCCGCACCAGCACTACTGGTGGGGCATTCGCTGGGAGGGGCGGCGGTGCTGGCTGCAGCAGCACAGTTAGGAGCCGTTAGAGCGGTAGCCACCATTGGCGCTCCAGCCCATGTGGATCATGTTAAACAACATTTTTCTACTCCAGGCGAAAGTACTGGAACCCATGAGGATGAAATAAAGGTCGATATCGGCGGTCGGCCCTTTAAGATCAACCAGGCTTTTCTGACGGAATTGGAAAAAACAGATTTGCTGGCTATCGTTAAGGCATTGAGGAAACCCCTCCTCATTTTTCATGCTCCTTTTGACAAAACGGTGGGCATTGAAAATGCGCAAGAGCTATACCACAGTGCCATGCATCCTAAAAGTTTTGTTTCACTTGACGGCGCCGATCATTTGCTGAGCCAGAAAGCGGATAGCTTATACGTTGGCGATGTGATCGGGGCTTGGGTGAAAAGGTACTTTGATGACCCCCAGGAAACAGCACTTGATCCAGCAGGGGAACAATTAGTAGGGCACCTCGACCTGGTGGAAGATCACTTTACCACCTTCATCCAAACGCAACACCACAGTATTGTAGCCGATGAACCTGAATCGGTGGGGGGCGATAATTTTGGGCCTTCACCTTATGACTTGCTCAGCGCCAGCCTAGCAGCTTGTACTGCCATGACCTTGAAACTATATGCTCAACGCAAAAAATGGCCGCTTGAGGAGGTCTATGTTTACATTACCCATGCCAAGAAGCATATGGAGGACATGAATGCTGCTGCGCCCACTTATCTCGATCACATGACCAAAAAGCTGCATTTGATAGGCGATTTAAGCGATGAGCAAAAAGCGCGCTTATTGGAAATAGCCGCGAAATGTCCGGTACACAAGACCCTGTCCAGCGAAGTGATTTTTGAGTCAAGCCTGCTGGAGCAGGCCTAAAAAATGGGTAAAAGTTTAGGAGGGGGTGAGTTAGGCGGCTGCGCCGCCTAACTCACCCCCT
>CALMIR010000128.1 GCA_937864265.1 uncultured Saprospirales bacterium
TGCCATTTAGAGTTTTCTCTGGCAGGGATAGAAGAATGGCAGTTTGATGAAACTGGAGGGAATGAAGAATTTGTACTAACTCAATTAAGAATAAGCCCTGCTATTCAGTTGTTAAGAGATGAATATGAAGCCGATATAGTATATGCGCTCATTAACCCAAACATTGCCGGTTTCACTGGAAATGTTTCAGGAATTGCGTATTTGGGACCTCTTAGCACAAGATCATACGGCGTTGGGCGTGCTGTTGGAAATGGTGCCATACATACCGCCGTACATGAAATAGGTCATATTATGGGAGCTAATCACGAACCTTGTTCTGCTATTGATCCAGGTGAGAATTGTATTGAATCCTCAGTAAATGAAAACCACGCACATTCATTTCAATTTGAAAAAACCAAAGGATTTTTTCCTTTTTGCCATACAGTGACATTAACCCGGAAGACAATTATGTTTTCGGAACGCTCTGATGATCGGATTAATCATTTTTCTAACCCTAGCATAACTTTTGAAAACCAGCCAACTGGCATTGAAAACGAACGAGACAATACGAATACTATAAAAACAAATGCCTGCACCGTAGCTGCTTTTAGAACTTCCGTTAACCCATTCGTAAGTATAACAGGCCAATCCCAGTTTGGATGCGGCACCCAAGAATTGTGCCTTAATATGAGTGACATAGAGGAGCCCGTTACCTGGAGTTGGTCTTATAGCCCTGATGGCATTACTTTCATCCCACTCCATGCATATGATAATGATCCCTGTATAACGGCGTACTTTCATCAAACCTTTGGTGGCGTTCGTTTTTATCGTGTAACGGTGTTCTATGCCAATGGGACTTCAATATTTGGTAATTATTTAATGGTGAGCAGTTGCCCACCTCCTGCGCCTCAACTTGGGTACGATGCCTCTCCTATTCAAAGCTTTCAACCAAAAGGGATAAGGATTGCACCTAACCCAGTAAACAAAAACCAAATAGCAACCCTGACCTTTGAGGTGGTCAACGCGGGCGTTTCGTCGTGGAAATTGCTTAGTTCAAGTGGCGCCGTATTGTCTGAAACAACACTGGGATACCTGGATGCGGGTATTTATCAAGAACAGGTCTTGTTGCCTGATGGCTATACGGGTTTGTACTGGATACTGCTCAACGCCAACGGAAAAACAGAGCGCGTTCCAATTATTTATCAACATTAATTGATAAACTTAATATGGGCAGTACTTTTCTCTAATTTAAGGGAGGTGCTGCCTATACATAAATTAGTATTATGAAAAAGTTTTTTAGCATCATTTTTATGCTTATTATTTCAGCTGTATCATTCATATCCTGCCACAAAGAAGAAACTCCTACAAAGGAAGAAATCATCTATTTTGGCAAAGCCCAAGCCTTGCTGAATGGCAGCGTATGGGAGGCCGAGGTAGCGAGCAGGATGTCTTTATTCGAAAACGACAATATGTTCCTATTAGATATCGAGAAGTTCTCCGGTGCGGGAATCAGGATAAACAAACTAACGATTGTAAAACTTCCCTTATCAGAGAGCTTTTTTACTTTGCGTCATTACAGCCCAAGCGATACCGCTACTTGTAGTTTCGGGTCCTTTCTTTCCGATGGGGATGTCTTAGGGAACTATTATGTGTTAGATACCACTGATCTATTTCCTGATTGGGTTAGCATTGACCATTTTGATCCGTTAACTTTAGAATATTATGGCCGCTTTGAAGCATCTTTTGTCATAGATACTTTCCTGTCTGGTTTTGACCCCTCTTTGCCAGACACGATTGTTCTTGCCAATGGCGTATTCAATGGGAAAATAACGAGGTGATTGGGTACTTGTAGCGTAGGAAAAAAGGATTTTCCTAGTAGGCATCAACTTTTCCAACGAAGAACGCAATTGGGAAGATTGGGTCGTGGAAGAATGGATGCGGTAGGGCTTGGAGAAAGGCATGTGTCGGTTTGACTTCGAGTCAGGCCGACACTTGGTGTTGTGGAGGAATAGAGGGCAAAGCCCAAACACCTTACAGGAGATACCTGAAACTGGCACTTCGCCTTTATCATGGCCAAGCTGCTCATTTTATGCCGTGTTTTCGCGGGGTGGCGATCCCGCTGAAGCTATTACGTGTCAGCGGGATCGGGTAGGACAGAAAACTAACCTACGGTACGGGCTTAACTCGATACCTTGCTCACCCTTCAATCTTCACTTCCACATCCCGTTTTTGATTTCTCCGGGGATAAGTGCCTAGAATGTAATCCCAAAGCGGAGAAGAGACACCATACATGAGGCTTTCGCTGTAGTAGTGGTGGATGGCGTGGTTCGACCAAAGGGCTTTTAAGAAGTTATTCGGTGGGCGGAAAATATGAACGGCATAATGCACCAAAAGGTAGAAAGCATAGCCTGTCATGAATCCGGCCAATACAGAAAAGGAGTAAATATCCAGCACCAGTTCAAAAATCAGCAGCAACAGGGTGCCAATGACTACGCTGAGTAGTGGTGGCAGTGCCAATCGTTGCTTGTCTTTTGGATAGTCGTGGTGAGCGCCGTGCATGATATAGGAAATCTTTTTTTGCTGCTCGTTGGCGTCCAATTTGGCGTGGTACGCATACTTGTGAACCATGTATTCCACGA
Source organism: uncultured Saprospirales bacterium (assembly GCA_937864265.1). GTDB lineage: Bacteria > Bacteroidota > Bacteroidia > Chitinophagales > Saprospiraceae > CALMIR01. The sequence continues at coordinate 2,619 of CALMIR010000128.1, forward strand.
AAGTGAAAAACAGCCAGCCTGCAAAGAACAGCGATACTACCTGCAAATTGCTTAAATCCGTCGCTACTTTGGTGTAGTAAATCAGACCGGCGGCATAAAGAAAGAACATCGAAACAGGGATAGCGATGTGGGTTCTGGCCAGTTTGTCAATCAATTTGCTTTTAAAAAGCTGTGGAGTAACATCGTTATTTGGAACAGCCTTTCCTTGTTTCATAAGGGTGAATTTTGTGTTGGAAAATTTGGCAAATGGTATTGAAAAAGACTTAGCGGAAAGCACAGTTGCGCTGAAGCGCATGATTTCCGCTACATCTTTTGTGCTTGTCGTAAGAGATAGGATAACTATCCTACATCAAGTCGTTTCTAGCTGAGGTTGCGCAACGTTTGGCGCAAATAGCGTTTGTACTTGATTCGGTATGCCCGATATATTTTTCGGTAACGGGTATAAGAATCCTCGCCCATGTTGTTTTTGATGAAACCCTGTTGCTTCATCCATTCATCATTGAAAATCTTACCCAAATAGCGGGAACCGTGATCAGGGAAAAGGACAACAACGACATCTGTGGGTTTCAATTCATTTTTCAAACGGAATACACACTGCATGGCGGCGCCACTGGAATAGCCTACGAGCAAGCCTTCCATTTTGGCCAATTGCCGCGCACGGTGGGCACTGCTTCGATCCGTTACTTTGATGAAATCATCGATTAAATCAAAAGATACATTGTCTGGAATGATGGTTTTGCCCAGACCTTCAATTTTGTACGGATGGATTTCATTTTTGTCAAACATACCGGTTTCCCAGTACTTCTTCAAGACGGAACCATAAGCGTCCACCCCAATGATTTTAACATCGGGATTTTGTTCTTTCAAATACTGTGCGGTGCCTGATAGGGTGCCACCCGTACCGGCGCAACATACGTAATGCGTTACTTTACCTTCGGTATCCCGCCATATTTCTGGCCCGGTGGAATGGTAATGTGCGGCTGAGTTGTCTTTGTTCCAGTTTTGACCCAAGTAAAAGGAATTCGGGATATCGCGTGCCAGTTGCTCGGCGCGGGCATAGTAAGAACGCGGATCTTCCGGCTCAGCATCGGCAGGGCATACGATCACTTCTGCGCCCATAGAACGCAAAAGGGACAGTTTTTCCTGAGAAGCTTTGCTGGATACAGTAAGGATGCAGCGATAGCCTTTTAAAGCGCAGATCATGGCTAGAGAGAAACCCGTATTGCCCGAAGTGGCTTCAATAATGGCGTCTCCTGCTTTGATCAAGCCTTTTTGCTCGGCTTGTTGAACCATGTAAAGGGCGATTCTGTCTTTAGCGGATTGCCCAGGATTGAAAGCTTCGACTTTTCCGTAAACAGTTGCCGGAATATCGCTACAAATTCGGCTTAGTTTGATTAAAGGCGTATTGCCGATAGTTGCCAGTACATTTTCGTATTGCATAACCTGGTTTTATCAAAAGAAATAGGTTCTGTATAAGAATTGCAGAAAATTTTCTCAACCGAAAGGCAAAATTATAAATTCGCGCTGGAAAACCTATTTTTCTCAGCTTTAGACCAATTTTGGGATTGTTGGGTGTTCGGGCTTTCTGCTTGCTTTTGCGTTGACTTAAAAGTATAGGAACAGGTTCATTTTTACTGTAGAAATCAACTATTTCTGCTCCTGAGGGATGAAAAAGAGACTTCCATTTTTCTATTTCAGCCCTTTAACTCTACTAAATTAATATGCAATATTAAGCAGGAAAGCGAGAAAAAAAAAGCATTTATCATATAAAAAAGTGCAAGGACATATATGGCAAACGCGAACATAAGCATTAAAGCCAGGTTAATACTTTATAGCCGGGGCAGGATATTGCTGCTTCGGCAAACCAAACCCAATGGCGGGAATTACACCATGGTTGGGGGTACTGTCGAATCAAAAGAATTTGCGCGGGAAGCGCTGATCCGGGAAAGCTTTGAAGAAGCGGGGATTGTGCTAAAAGCCAAAGATTTGAAGCTCGTTCACGTACTGCATAAAATTATGGGAAACAACCATCGTTATGTATTGTACTTCAAGGCTTATACTTGGGAGGGCAAACTTCGAGCTAGGGAAACGGCCAAGTTTCAGGAGGCAGAGTGGTTTGACTTAGATAGCCTACCCAAAAACCTGACGGAAACCGTTAAACATGTGCTATCTGAGTACCGAAAAGGCAGCATGTATTCTGAAATCAGCAAGCGCAGCCGATCCAATAATGACAAACCCATTTAGGTTCGTAACCGGGTTCAGTGGCTAGGCCAAATCGATCACATTAATTTTTTTATAAAATGATTCATCCGGCTAAACAATTGTATTTTTTTATGTATAAATTTGCAGACGGGCAACGGAAAAGCAAATATTGGATGAAAGATTATTTACTCAACCGCCAGTTAGAACGGATTGAGCGCGAAGCTGGCAACGACTTTTTACAGATCAGGTCTTTTGGGGCACACTGCTATACGACCAGGGAATTGCAGGAGTTGCTCATGCGCCTGCAACGGGAGGAACAAAAAATGATCCAATATCGGAATTTCATTTATATCATTGGCGCTACTTCCAGCGTATGGATTGGCCTTTCCATGATTGCCTTTTCTTTTCAATATTTCCTCATTCAATACCTGGCGCTTTTTCTCATCTTCTTTTCTGTACTTACCTTTATTGTCGGGTTGTTTACCCTCAAACGCAAGTTTTCCGTAGCCAGCGCTGCCGATGAAATTGAGGTGATTATTCGGGAGGAATTGGAACGCCGAAGAAAGGATGCTTCTATTTTTTAAGGGCTTATAGGAACGGAATGACAAATCACGTGGAGCTGACAAACCATATTTAGCGGGTCACTTCGAGTGCCCCGCTAAATTTTGGAATGTAACCAATTTGTGCGCTTTGTGGTTGAATGAGCCTTGCTTTTTTATGAACCCCACCCGCCTATGCAGTCGCCTGCCCGGCCCGCCCGACCAGATCAATGCGGGCGAGATGATCCCGCTGATGCCGATACGCTTCAGTGGAACGGACGGGGGCAAGAAAGAAACAAAGCTCACCCTAGCGGTACTAGAAAATAATAAAAGGGACAAGGGCGTTTTTGTGCGCATTGAGGTTCATAAGTAATTATCCAATATTATCCTCCAAAAATTTGCCTATTTCTCAATTAATCGTATTTTTGCGATAAATATAGCATATGGCTGCGACCAAAACAGCAGATTTTACGACTGAGCAACTGCGATTGGCTGAAATTTTCAAGGCATTAGCCCATCCAGCCCGTATCGCCATCATGGAATACCTGATGCGAAAGGGAACATGTGTATGTGGCGATATTGTGTTGGAGTTGCCCTTGGCGCAGTCCACCGTTTCGCAACACCTCAAAGTACTGAAAGAAGTAGGCTTGGTCGTGGGGGAAGTGGACGGGGTCTATTCCTGTTATTGCGCCAATCAAGCTTACTGCTGCGCAGTGATGGAACAAGTGGATGTTTTTATGAAGACACTGACAAAAGGCGGGTGTTGTAGTGGCTGATGGAGAGGAAGCGAATTTTTTTTTGACCCAATTTATCGTATATTTACGATTTACGATGAATGCTAGAGTTATTGCTTCAATTAGCGGAGCACTGGAAGTGCCCCGTTTATTTCTGCCATTTTCACAGGATTTGTTGAAGAACCTATAGCATTTGATTTGAGTGTGCTACAAATTAGTGGTATTTAGATATAAAAGCGGGAGCATGATAAAA
>CALMIR010000129.1 GCA_937864265.1 uncultured Saprospirales bacterium
GATTGATTTGGAAGTTATCGGCATTAGTTCCAACCCTGGCTTAGAAAGCGTAATTTATCCCAATGGCGATTGCATTCAATATTTTACGATTGAGTTCTACGCCAAGTGCTGGGAAGGAACACTTAAGCCGGAGGATAAAGACGAGGTAACCAAAGTGGCCTTCCAACACAGGCGCATCCTGGCACAACTCCCCGAAAACGAACGGTTAGCCTTTCAGAGCCTCGATTATTACCGACTACATGGCAAGATATTGTTGAAATAAAACGGTATTTTGGTCGCTTCATTCCAATATTTCACCATGAATCTCAGTCAACAACTAGCCAATCAGTTTCGGGAAGTCCAACTGCACGGCGATTGGGTATCCACCAATTTTAAAACCCAGCTATCGGATGTGAATTGGGAGCAGGCCCTGAGCAAAGTCGGCACCCTGAACACCATCGCAGCACTTACCTTTCACGTCAATTATTACGTAGCCGGGTTAGTACAAGTATTTGAAGGCGGCAGCCTCGACATCCGGGATCGCTACAGTTTTGATATGCCGCCCATCGAATCGCAAGCAGACTGGGAACAATTGCTAGAAAAATCCTGGCGCGACGCGGAACGTTTTGCCCATTTGGTAGAACAAATGCCCGATGAAAAGCTTTGGGAAAGCTTTGTGGAGGAGAAGTACGGCAATTATTACCGCAACATTCAAGCCATGATCGAACACAGCTATTACCACTTGGGGCAGGTCGTTATCATCAAAAAAATGCTACGTGAAGGTTCCTCACAATAAATGCAGGCAGGCGGCCAAACTATCCCGCCAATAAGGAATGTCCAGGCCAAAGGTCGTTTTAAATTTCTCTTTGCTCAGCACACTATAAGGCGGCCTTTGGGCAGCGCTTGGGAAGTCCTTGCTTTCAATGGGCAGCACCTGACAGGGAATGCCTTTTAGTTGAAAAACGGCTTTCGCCAAATCGTACCAACTGCAAACACCTTCGTTGCTATAGTGATAGATGCCTGCCAAATCCCGCAGTGCTATTTGCCCTGCTGCATCGCGGTGGAGCAATTCGAGTATTGCCTTCGCCAAGTCATGTGCATAGGTCGGACTGCCGATCTGGTCATACACGACGTTCAGGCTATCCCTTTCCTGCGCCAGGCGCAGCATGGTTTTTACAAAATTGTGTCCGAAAGAAGAATACACCCAGGAAGTGCGGAAGATCAGGGTGTGCGGATTTTCAGCCAAAGCCAATTGATCGCCTTCCAATTTGGTTTGGGCATACACGCTTTGAGGTTGTGTTGGCGCATCCTCGTGGAAGGGCCTGTTCTGCTGGCTGTGGTAAACATAATCGGTAGAAAAATGCACCAGCAATACTCCGTGGCGGGCACAAGCCCGAGCCAAGGCTTGTACTGCTTCTACATTGACCCGCTGAGCAGTCTCCGCCTCTGCCTCTGCCCGATCCACTGCGGTGTATGCCGCACAATTGATGCAGTAGTGGATTTGGTGCAGCGACAGGTAGCGCGCTACTTCATCGTACTGGGTAATGTCCAATTGCTGCCTGTCGGCAAAATGGAAGTGCAAATGGCCATCCTTGGGTGCTAGGGTCAAAAACTCTAGTCCCAACTGGCCATTTGCACCACAAACCAAGACTTGTTGTTGCATGATTATTTATCCTGTTTGGCAAATACCTTGCGCAGCAAATCCGTAGTACGCGCCGTGATATTGGTGCGGATGTTTTTCTCTTCTTTTTCGACCATAGAGAACAAGCCAGTCAAAGCCTGATTGGTCACATAATCGTCCAAATCGGGGTCTGCTTTTTCCACAAAGGGTATTTTATTGTAGGTATTCACCGCGTCTGCCCAAACAGTGCGCGCTTTGAATTTATCCAGCGATTCCACGATCACAGGGTTGAATTCCTGGTACAAGGCATCGTAAGTCGTGCGCTTGAGGAAATTGGTGGCTGCGTCTTGTTCGCCCATCAAAATATCCATCGCATCGTTGAAGGTCATCTGCTTGATGGCGCTGATGAAAATTGGCGCAGCTTTTTTGGCGGCATCCTCTGCCCCCCGGTTGATTTTCATCAAAATTTCTTCCTCTAGTTCTTTGAAGCCTGGTACGTCTTCCAGTTTGTCCGTCACTTTGCGCGCCTCTGTTGGCAACAATATTTTATAAGTGCTTTTGTAAAAGCCATCGGTCTGCGAAAGGCGATCGGCCCCTTTGGTAATGCCAATTTGCAGGGCTTCTTTTAGTCCGTCACTGATTTCGGAAATGCTCAATGAGCCATCGCCATTACCGCCCAGGGTATCGAGCGTAGCCTGAATTTGCTGCGCGGTACATGAAGAGAGCGCAACTACAATTGCCAATAAAGCCAGTTTTTTAAACATGCTGTTCTGTTTTTAAGACGTTAGAATGTAATCCTTAGACGTAGATGGAACGGCAAAGGCTGTTTCCGCTTTGTTATAAAAGTGTTATTTTTCAAAAATACGGCTAGAAAATAGATTCAAAACCTGGCACAAAACTATTCATTCCAAGTGTAAGGTACAGGTCTCCAAACTTGTTTTTTGAAAAAAAATGCCTTATCTTTAAAGCATACAATGCATGAACTATGGTAAAAGAGCAGTTAGCAATACTTCCGGAAAACGCCGAATACGAAAATGAACGCAATAAGCCTTTGCCCTCCTTAAACCATTCATTGGTACAAACCAGAATTATCCTAGGTTTAAGCCAATACCAAAACATTTACAATATTGCATCTGAGTTAAGTTTGCAATTAGATGATTGGGTTAGTGTTCCTGATATATCCCTACTTCCTAAAGCACCCATAGATACTCAACATAACCAAATTAGAGTAAAAGAACCACCCTTGTGTGTCATCGAAATATTATCCCCCACCCAAAGCCTGAGCGACTTGACAGCCAAAGTGTCAACCTACTTTGAGCAAGGTGTAAAATCTTGCTGGTTGGTCTTGCCTGGCTTAGATAACATCTATGTATTCGAAGCGCCCCATCAATATGAAATGTATAAAAAAGGAGAAACCTTAAAGGACAAAAAGCTGGAAATAACTATCAATGTAAGTCCCATTTTCGAATAAAACTGCGCCGTTACCACCTCATTCATTTCGGATACTTGCCCGAATATGGACTACGTCCGGGCGAAACGATCCGGTCGGACGGGAGTGTTGCAAAACACACCCACACCCACACCCACTCACTCACCCTCACTCTCACCCTCACCCTCACCCTCACCCAACTTCATTACATCCAAAATCATAATTTTTTGCCAGATTTTGTTGGACAACTCATGGGCCAGCATTTCGACTTCATTGACCGTTTTGAGTACCTCCGAATCCTGAAAATACTGCACATGCAGGGCTGCCAGCTTGGAATTGATAGCCAGCAATTCAGAACAAAAATCCAGGTAACGGGTCAATTCCTGAGCCGACATAACGCGCTTCACCGGATATTTAGTAGTCAGGATTTCTCCACTGATACCTGCCGGGTCTTTGGTCAATTGGTGCATGTCCACCACGTGTGCAATAGAGCGCAACCGGTGCAGCGACCGCAGAGAAGCCTGACGTTTGATCCGGTTCTCCAGGGTCGCCAAAAACAGGATGGCCAGCGATAGAAATATCAGTTCATTAGTAGCGCTTTCTGCTCCTTGCAACACTTCCATCAAGCCACTTTCACCCGCAGGTATAAAGCGAACCGTTAAAGTACACAACCATACGGCCAGGCCAATCACCAGCGTTATCGCCAAAAAAGTGAGTATGCGAATAATCCAGAAAGGGCGGGGCAATTTTTGCACAAAATCAACAATAGCTTGAGCCACCTCTTTCATTTCCAGCGATACCTTTCCCAAACCAGAATCGGGAAATTGTTCTTCAATGCGCAGTTGGAGCTTTTCCAGGGTCGAAAGAATATGCTTAGGATCCAGCTCGCTGTATTTGCCTTTGTGGAATTTGTTGTTGAAAAACATAGCGCGGAATTGACTCATAAAAAGAAGGAAAAAGATAAAAAAATAGGGAATCCGACAATCATCGAACTCCCTAAGGAAGTGTTGGGTGGCTAACCGGGATCGAACCGGCGACCTCTGGAACCACAATCCAGCGCTCTAACCTGCTGAGCTATAACCACCAAAATGGTGTAATTTCACACCTCATTTTTTCAGAGACGCAAATATACGACATCTATTTCAAATGAAAAATAGCTGCCATTATTTTTGCTCTAAAATACCCCAACATTTGTGGAGTTGAATAAGTTCCTTTTGCGGTTTCGCTTGGCTAAGCCTATCTTTAGCAAAATTTTGCACCCATGCGTTTTTATCTATTACTCCTGCTTCCATTTTTTCTATTTGCCTGTGGCGCTGACCCCGCGCCTGAGGCAACATCGGAATACGACGTGCAATTGTTTTGTGAGGCAATGAGCGACACCGATCAAACGGGTATTTTTGCCGTGTATGCCGTTGTGGATGAAAACAAAGTAAAAATATCTACCCTACCTGCATGTCAGACTATTTCGGTAAAAGAACAAAGCCATGCAGCAGTGCCCAAAAATGCACTACAAGCTGTAATTAGTGCTGATGGAAGCGCCATTTACGTGGCTGCTCAGGAAGACAAACTCGCTTTTTATCTGGCCAAAAAAGAGCAAAAAACGCTAATCGCTCAGTTTGTGGAGGGGCGCTACCAGTTTGGGTTTTAGCCTTGCGGAAATGACCATCAGAGAGGTCTTGCCATTCATTTGACAAAAATATTGCTTGTACAGGGTCGAAAGCTGCTTATCTTTGTGGTTTGTATAGAACCAAATCGCTACATAATGAAGCAATCAATCACTCTACTGTTCATTACTTTTTTTTCTTTTAGCGCGCTTTTAGGTCAAAATGGAGGTACCATCCGAGGAAATGTCTTTGACAAAGATACTGGAGAACCCATCATTTTTGGAACAATACAATTACAAGGAACAACGATTGGAGCCAATACCGATTTCGACGGCTTTTTCTCCATAGGCAATGTTCCGGCTGGCAACTATTCGCTGGTGGTCACTTATGTGGGTTACGACAGTGTGGCGGTGGATATTGTGGTTAAGAACGGGGGCATTGTTTACCAGAGCTTGTACATGTCGCCCTCATCTGTTAAGCTAGAGACTGTCACTATTTCCGGTCAAAAAGAGCGGGCACGTTCAGATGTTCAAATTTCAAAGGTGGTGGTCACCCCCAAACAAATCCGATCGCTGCCTGCTACGGGTGGGGAAGCAGATATAGCCCAGTATTTGCCCGTTTTACCCGGCATTATTGTTTCTGGTGACCAGGGTGGACAGTTGTATATCCGAGGCGGTTCACCGGTACAAAACAAAATACTCCTGGATGGGATGACCATTTACAACCCCTTCCACTCTATCGGCTTCTTTTCTGTTTTTGAAACGGAAGCCATCCGCAGCGTGGACGTCCTCACAGGCGGTTTTAGCGCCGAATATGGTGGCAGAATTTCAGCCATTGTAGATATCAAAACCCGAGAAGGGAATAAAAAGCGTTTCGGGGGTCTGGTATCAGCTAGCCCGTTTCAGGCTAAAGCCCTCTTTGAAGGGCCTTTAAAAAAATTGGAAGAAGGGCGCGGTAGCACTTCTTTCCTACTGACGGCCAAGCATTCTTACCTGAATGAGAGTTCCAAGTTGTTTTATGGTTATGCGGTGGATACTTCTTTCTTTTCTTTTGCCGCAGGCGATACAACTTTTTCTGACATTAATAAAAATGACATCGGTTTGCCTTATACGTACACCGATTTGTACGGAAAACTTTCCTTTGTCGGTGCCAATGGTAGCAAACTCAACCTGTTTGGATTCAATTTCTCCGATCGTTTTGATTTTCTGGGCTTGGTTAAATTGAATTGGCTGACCACGGGTTTTGGTTCTAATTTCACCTTGATACCACCCAACTCCAATGTCATTATTGACGGTACAGTGGCTTTCAGCGATTACACCATCCAATTGGAAGAATCCGATGGCAGCCCGCGCCAAAGTGGCATCAATACTTACTCTGCCCTGCTGAACTTTTCCTATTTTGGCAACCGGAGTCAAATCAATTACGGCTTTGAATTTACGGGATTCAATACAGATTTTCGCTTTCGCAACCTAGTTGGTCTCTCTTTTGAGCAAAAAGACTTTACCACGGAGTTGGCAGGATTTTTCAAATACAAGTACAAAGTGGGCAACCTGATTGTTGAGCCCTCTATTCGCGCCCATTATTATGCCTCGCAAACCGAAATGTCGCTGGAACCGCGTTTTGGCATGAAGTACAACTTATCAGACAAATTGCGCTTCAAATTTGCCGGTGGTTTGTATTCTCAGAACCTGATCAGTACCGTGAATGACTTCGACGTGGTGAATTTCTTTGTCGGATTCCTGGCCGGACCGGAGGAAACCATTTTCCAGCCAGGCACCAAAACGCCAACAGATCACCGCTTGCAAAAATCCTCTCATGCTATCGTAGGTCTTGAAATTGACTTTGGCCAGCACATTGAAGTAAATGTAGAGCCTTACCTCAAGCGCTTCAACCAATTGATCAACATCAATCGCAATAAGCTCAGCGAACTGGATCCCGATTTCATCACAGAAACTGGCGATGCTTATGGCATTGACTTTACGTTCAAATACGAGAAGGATCAATTTTACTTGTGGAGCACCTACTCGCTGGGCAGGGTTACCCGCAACGACGGCACAGTAGAATACCCCACTATCTTCGATCGTCGCCACAATGTCAATTTCCTGGTCAGCTATGCTTTTGGTAACAATAATACCTGGGAAGCTAGTTTGCGCTGGAATTATGGCTCGGGATTCCCGTTTACCCAAACCCAGGGTTTTTATGAGCAAAACAACTTTGAAGACTTCCTTTTTACCAATATCCTAACGGGCAATTTTGACCTGGGAGTAATTCTTTCAGACGAGATCAATGGCGGTCGTCTGTCGGATTATCATCGCCTAGACATTTCGCTGCGCAAAAGTTTTGAGTTGAGTAAAAACAGCAAACTGGAAGCCGTGGCTAGTGTGACCAATGTTTATAACCGCGAGAATATTTTCTTCGTGGATCGCATTACCAATAGCCGGGTCAATCAGTTGCCGATTTTGCCGAGTGTGGGCTTGACGTTTGGGTTTTGAGGTATATAGAGGCTGGCTAAGTTTAGCCAGCCAAGTCCCAACGTTATTTTACTAGCTGTTCAAAATAGGTCTTGGTATCCTGCGTTCCAAAAATAGCATGGTTGCGATTTAAAATGCGGGATCTCATGATAAGCAGAATTACTTGGATAGTATGTTGCCTCGCCTTATGCTATGTTCCTATACAAAGTCAGACTTATTTAGGCATTGGAGCAGGTGGTTCTTTTTCCACGGATACGCCGTTTCGACTATTTTTGCCCTTAGGGTATGAGGTGAAAGATCATTTTTCTATACAAATGGAGCCTGGCTTAATCATCCGGGGCAATCCTTCCGTTATTCAAAAATTTGCCCCCGATTCTGATGCAGCGCTCGGAATCATTTCGTACCTACACTTGCCTTTATTGCTCAAGGGTCGGCTCAACACCCCCCATTTTAGTCTGTATGCTACAGTAGGTGTAGAAGCTGCCTGGGGGGTCAAGTTATCCATCAACTATATTGATGAAAGCATGACTTTTCAAAACTATCTTTCTTTCCAGGATGCTGGAATTTTGCAATACGACCTAGGGGCTTGCGGAGGTATTGGTATAGAGACTTCCATCCGCAATGGAAAGATTATTTTTTTGGATTATCGGTACTACCTGGGGCTTATAGACCTGGATCCCTACACGGATATTTCAATTTTTAATCAGGGGCACGCCTTTTGTCTGGGCTTATTGCTGCCTTTAGGTAGTGGGCAATAATTGTCCTGAGGTTAGAGCGGTAACTCGAAGTTTCCAATAGCTTCTTCTACAAAATTCAAACAGCTTCTTACTTTTACCCTCCAAAAAATACAAGCCATGCGCATTGGACTCCTTTCAGACACCCACGGCGATCTGGACGAAAGCGTTTTTAACTATTTCAGCGAATGTGATGAAATATGGCATGCCGGCGATATCGGAACGCAAGAAGTTGCTGATCGCCTCCTGGCATTCAGGCCATTCAAAGCCGTGTATGGCAATATTGACGATCATTTGTTGCGCAGACAATTTCCAGAAGATTGGCACTTCGTTTGCGAAGGGGTTCGGGTTTGGATGACCCATATCGGGGGCTATCCGGGAAGGTACAGTAAAAGGGTCAAAGATCAGTTGCTACTAAATGCCCCGGATTTGTTCATATGCGGCCACTCTCACATTTTAAAAGTGATGCCTGATCCAAAATACCATTTGTTGCACATCAATCCGGGTGCCGCAGGCAACCACGGTTTTCACAAAATCAAAACCATTGTACGCTTTACCTTGTTGGAAGGACAAGTCAGTAATTTGGAGGTAATTGAATTGGGGCTAAGAGGGCGTTCCTAAAAATAGCTGCAGCTCAAGTGTCGCCTAGTTTCCAAATCAAAAAGCAATATTAAATCCAAAAGGCAGTTATGATTTACTGACTACCGGAAATATTCAACCGTATGAGAAAAACGCTACTTTTTTGGGGATTTTATCTGGGCTTTGTACTAGGTATGTGGGCGCAAAATGCACTACCGATCGGGCAGTGGAGGAGTCACTTGCCTTATCGTACAGGGCGGTTCGTGGCACAAAGCGATACCAAAGTGTATTATGCTACCTTTTACTCCCTATTGGAAATTGACAAGACTGATTTTGCCGTGCGTTATTACTCTACGGTGGACGGCCTGAGCAATACGGATATTGCCTTAATTACGTACAACCGCTTTAGTAAGGTGCTGATTATTGTTTATGAAAACACCGTCATGGATCTTCTTTTTGAAGATGGCAGTGTAAAGACCATGAGCCAAATCCGCAATTTTAGCAATTTCACGGGCGATAAAAGGGTCAACGATGTTCATGTTGAAAACGATTCTATCATTTACCTGGCCGCCAATTATGGTGTTTCCAAAATCAATATCCTATCAACCGAGTTCGTTTTTACCACTTTTACCAATCTGGAAGTCAACCGGGTTTTTGTGCAAGATGATTACCTGTATGCAGGCACTCAGGAGGGCATTTATCGCATCCACAAAAACAACAGCAATCCCGATGATTTTGGCAATTGGGCGTTTCTCGACTCCCAGGCAGGTTTTTCTGATGACTACTCCGTCAACGACTTTGCCATTTTTAACGACCGATTTTATATCGGCATCAACGATACCTTATTTCGGTACGAAGGCGAACAACTGATCTACGTACACGACGAGCCGGGCTCTACCCTGGAATACCTCAGTGCAGAAGGCGAGCACCTTTTGGCGGGTTATTTGCCAGGGCGGGTCGTGCTCTTTTTTCCCGATGAAGCAAAGGCTACCATTGCCGGAAGTTGTGTGGCTACACCCAAATATGCGGTGGAAGATGCCAGTGGCAGGCTGTGGTTTGGCAACGAACAGGTGGGCAGTGGCTTTCGCTATGCCAACACGATCATAGCGCCTTCTTGTGAAACTTTAGAATTTGACTCTCCTTGGTCGGAAGCCGTCTGGGATATGACCGTATCGGATGGCACTTTATGGCTGGCATCGGGATCATTGAATCAGACCTTGGGGCCAAGTTTCTCCTCGAACGGTTTTTATTCGTTCGACGGTACGCGTTGGAATATTTACAACAGAAACACCTATGATGAATTAAAAGGCCGCGATCCTTCCACAACGCTGGACGACCCACTGGATTTTATCACCATTGCCGTACACCCGGATAATGGAAAAGTGTATGCTGGTAGTTTTTCGGAAGGTATTATCGAAGTGGACGGGGACAAAATCACCCAGTTCGACGATCAGAATTCTACCCTGCAAAGGGGGTTTGATGATCCCAGGGTACGTATTGGGGGTCTGGTATTCGATGAAGATGGGCAGCTTTGGGTAGCCAACAATACTGCCCCACGCCCACTATCTGTTCTCAAAGAAGACGGAACCTGGATTAGCCATGCCCTGAGTGGTTGCAGTCAAACCGAGGTTTTTGATATTGATATAGATGAGAATGGGTTCAAATGGATGGCCTTATCCAGCGGCGCCGCTGGCGTTTTGGTGTTTGACGAAGGCGCGGAAGATGATCTGACGGACGATAGATGTCGTGCTTTTTCCTCCAACAACAGCGTGCTGCCTACCAATACGGTCAATTGTTTAACAGCCGATTTAGAAGGAGATATTTGGGTAGGGACGGCGGAAGGCATCGTCATTTTTGAATGCGGGGGCAGTGCTTTTGAACCAGAATGCCAGGGCTCGCGGCGTGTCGTCGAGCAAGATGGCTTTGGCGCCTATTTGCTGGAAACAGAAGATGTCAAGTGTATTGCCGTGGATGGCGCTAACCGCAAATGGGTGGGCACTAAAAATGGGGTATTTCTGCTTTCCGCCAATGGAGAGGAACAATTGGATCGTTTTACCACCAACAATTCGCCCCTTTTCGATAATGAAATCGTCGAAATTGCCATTGATCAGAACAGTGGAGAAGTATTTATTGGCACCATCAAAGGCCTGCTTTCCTATCAGAGCGATGCCGTAATAGGGGGGGCTGTTCACAAATCTGAAGTTGCTGTTTTTCCCAATCCCGTCCGACCGGAGTATGAAGGGCCGATCGCCATTAAAGGATTAGCAAGAGATGCCATTGTAAAAATAACTGACATAAGCGGCAAGTTGGTATTTGAAACCACAGCGTTGGGCGGGCAAGCCATTTGGGATGGTCGAGACTACAACGGGCGCAAGGTGCAATCCGGCGTGTATCTGGTGTTCAGTTCTAGCAATTCCCGTTTTGCAGGATTTACTGGAAAACCAGACTCAGCGGTAGCCAAAATATTGGTGATCAATTAAGCCCCTTACTTCTTGCGCTCCGTCACAAAAATGACCAATTGTTCCAACGATTGGCGCGCTACCGAATCGGGAAAACGATACAACAACTCGAACGCCTCTGTGCGATAACGCACCATAGCCTCCTGCGTGTATTCCAGGCCGCCGCTTTGCCGCACAAAGTCGAGCACTTCTCTTACCTTTTCCGGGTTGTCGTTGTGCCGCTTGATCAGGTTAATGATGTTCTTTCTATCTGTTCGGTTGGCTTGATTCAACGCATATATCAGCGGCAAGGTCAGCTTTTTCTCTTTGATATCGATGCCAAGCGGCTTGCCCACATCATCGAACCCAAAATCGAACAAATCATCCCGTATTTGAAAAGCGATGCCGATTTTTTCCCCAAACAATCGCATTAATTCGATGACGGATTCATCATCAGTCGTAGAGGCGGCTCCTGCGCTACAGGCAGATCCGATCAGCGAAGCGGTTTTCTGACGAATGATTTCAAAATAAATGGGTTCTTCAATATCCAACCTTCGGGCTTTTTCCAATTGAAGCAATTCGCCCTCACTCATGGCTTTCACCGAATCAGATACGATTTCCAACAAGCGGTATTGCTTGGTTTTTAGTGCCAACGACATCCCTTGAGAAAACAGGAAGTCACCTACCAATACGGCTATTTTGTTTTTCCAAAGGGCATTCACAGAAAAAAAGCCCCGGCGTTCGTAGGAATCATCCACCACATCATCGTGCACCAGGGTGGCGGTATGCAGCAATTCAATCAGCGAGGCTGCTACATAGGTGTTTTCATTGGTCGAACCGCAAATGGCTGCCGATAAAAAAACGAACATGGGCCGCACCTGCTTCCCCTTGCGTCGAACAATATAATAAGTAATGGTATCGAGCAGCGGAACGGGGCTACGCATGGCTTCTCGAAAACGAGTTTCAAATAATTTTAGCTCTTTTTCAATGGGAGCCTGTATTGCACTCAGCGAATTAGCCATAAATCGTAGTTTATCCCAGGCGTTGCACAGCAGCTTTGGTCGGTTTGGATAATTTGAGGCCAAAACTACAAAATAGTATCAACTACACTCGCTTATCATTGCCTGCTATACCGCAGAAAAATTAAGTTCCCGATTTGTCCTTACCCTAGCGGGCTAAACGGTT